>NZ_JBWPJP010000016.1:0-55928 GCF_056583855.1 Prevotella sp. C0209C1
GTTTGAATTGCTGAGAACACCAGTGTATATCGGTAGTTAAGGAGGATTCTATCCTGCAAAATGAGCTATAGGTCTAAAAAGATTAGGCAACAGGAGGAAAAATAAATTATTTTTGTTTTATTTTTAATTTATTTTTATGAGTAAAATAACTTAAAAATGTTTTTCGTTCCATGTTTTTTATTTATTAAGAAGTAATGTATTAATCTTTAAAGCGTGTTGTTGTATATGCAAAAGCTCATGTTTACTCGAGCTTTAACTATTCTAAGGCTAAAGGGCAAGTTTGCATAATATGAATATACTTTTATTTATTCTATACGCTCTATATATAAATAGGTAGAAGTATATGTTAGAGATTAAAAAACATTTATTTTTGTTATATTTTGAGTTTTCTTTTTAATATCATTTCTACAAACAAAAAATATGTATTAAATTTGCCACTGAAATAATAACTAAAAATCTCCCATAAGAAGGAGGCTTAATTACTAAGATGGTATCAGAGGGCTGTCTTAATGAAAAAAGTAAAATGGCCTGAAATATCATAACGTAAATAATTCTATTAATAAAATTTTTATACTAATGCAAAAAGGTAAGATCCTTCCAGTTAGTGTGTTTCTATCATGTTGTAGCTTAACAGCGTTTGCAAGTAATGTTGTGGGTGTATCCAGCGTTGCTAAAGCAAATTATGTTAGTACGGTTATAAATGGTAGAGGTTCACATGTTTCAGAAAGCCTAAAGGCTCTTGGTGTTAACACTAAAGTAAAAGTTGCTGGTAGTGTAGTTGATGAGAAAGGCGATCCTATTATAGGTGCCTCTATTCGCGTGAAAGGTACTCAGACAGGTACTCAAACCGACATTGACGGTAAGTATGTTCTCCACATTCCAGCCAATTCTACGTTGATAGTTAGCTATATTGGGTATAAGACTCAGGAGATAGCTGTTAATGGTGCTACTACGCTTAACATAAAGCTTGCTCCTGAAGCAACAGCTATAGATGAGGTAGTAGTAACTGCTCTTGGTATTAAGCGTTCGGAAAAAGCTCTTTCGTACAATGTGCAGAAAGTGGGTGGTGATAAGGTTACCAATGTAAAGAGTACTAACTTTATGAACTCTCTTTCAGGAAAGGTAGCAGGTGTTAATATCAATGCTTCTTCTGCTGGTATGGGTGGTGCTACTCGTGTGGTAATGCGTGGTCCTAAGAGTATTACTAAAAGCAATCAGGCTTTATATGTAATAGATGGTGTGCCTGTTACTAACACAAGCAATGGTGCTATAGATGGTGGTTTCTATGCTTCACAGCCTGGTAGCGAGGGTATAGCAGACATCAACCCTGAAGATATCGAATCGATAAGCGTTCTTTCTGGTCCTGCTGCTGCTGCTCTATATGGTTCTGCTGCTGCTCAAGGTGTTATCATGATTACTACTAAAAAAGGTAAGAAAGGAAAGGTTAAGGTTACTATAAGTAACAGCTCTCAGTTTGCTAATCCTTTCGTAATGCCAGAGTTCCAAAACAAGTATATCAATGCTCCTGAAGATAACAGGTCATGGGGTGCTGCTACAGGTTCTCCTTATGGCAATTACGAGCCTAAAAAGTTTTTTAATACAGGTGCTAATATCCAGAACAACGTTTCTTTAACGGCTGGTACTGAAAAGAATCAGACATACCTTTCTCTTGGTACAACAAATGCTAAAGGTATAATCCCTAACAACAAGTACGACCGTTATAACTTTACATTCCGTAATACTACTTCTATGCTGAATGATAAGTTGACCGTTGATTTCAATTTTAATTATGTTCGTGAGGTAGACCGCAACTTAATGGCTCAAGGTCAGTATTTCAACCCTCTAACCTCTGTTTATCTTTTCCCACGAGGTGAGAGCTTTGATGCTATTCGCACATTTGAGCTTTACGATCCTTCGCGTGGTATACACGTTCAAAACTGGGGTTATGGTGATGCTTTAAGCATGCAGAACCCTTATTGGGTGGCTAACAGAATGGTTAGACAGAACAAGCGCAATCGTTATATGGTAAGCGGTAACGTTAAATATAAGATAACAAACTATTTAGATGTTACTGGCCGTTTACGTTGGGACGATGCTAAGACTTTCCAAGATGACAAGCGTTATGCTTCTACCACTACTTTGTTTGCTCATTCTAAATATGGCTACTATGGCTATGATAACGTAGATGACAACTCTATATATGGAGACTTAATGCTCAACATTAACAAAACATTGGGCAATTATAGCATTGGTGCTAACATTGGTACTTCTTTCTCTCGTACAGCTTACTCTGTATCAGGATTTCAAGGAGGACTAAAGGCACCTTCTAATATCTTTACTCCTCATGCTATAGATTATGGCAAACCTACAAACGACAACCGCCCTATATATTATGGTAACAAGCATCGTATCAACTCTATATTTGCTAACGTTGAGCTTGGCTGGAAGAGTATGCTATATATGACGCTTACAGGTAGAAACGATTGGGACTCTGCTTTAGACAATACAGACAATCCTTCTTTCTTCTACCCTTCTGTAGGTATGTCGGCAGTAATATCACAAATGGCTAAAATGCCAGAATTTATTAACTATATGAAGGTGCGTGCTTCATGGGCATCAGTAGGTTCGGCTATTTCGCCTAATATCACATCTCCTTGGCGATATGGCTATAATCCAGCTTCACAGTCGTATGCTACTGTAACTTATAAGTTCCCAAACAACTTTAAGCCAGAGCGAACAAACTCTTGGGAGGCAGGTCTTACAGCCCGATTCTTTAATAACAACCTTACATTAGACTTAACCTTATACCAGTCTAACACAATGAACCAAACCTTCTTGCGTCCTATTACAGGTGGTGAAGGTTATACTAACGAGTATGTGCAGACAGGTAATGTGCGCAATCGTGGTATAGAGCTTTCTTTAGGCTATAACCATAAGTGGGGCAACTTTACATGGAACTCTAATGTTACTTACAGTGCTAACCAAAACAAGATTATCGACTTGCTTGAAGATCCTAAAGAAACTATCAGACAAGGTGGCTTAAAGGGTGCCGAGGTAATACTTAAAAAAGGTGGTACTATGGGAGATATCTACATGACTACCGACTTTAAGCGCGATGCCGATGGCAATATAGCTGTGCAAGACGGCAATATAGCTCAGGTTAACCTTACTAATCCTTCTTACAGAGGGTCAGTGCTTCCAAAGGGTAATATTGGTTTCTCTAACGATTTCACTTACAAAGGGTTTAATCTTGGCTTCGTTATTACAGCCCGCTTAGGAGGTATAGTAATGTCTCAAACACAGGCTATAATGGACTCTTACGGTGTTTCTAAACGCACAGAGATAGCAAGAGATAACGGAGGCATATCTGTTAATAATGGTGTTATCAGCGCACAAAACTATTATAGCATTGTAGGTGGCGACAACCCTATATGGTCTGAATATATTTATAGTGCTACAAATGCTCGCATTCAAGAGCTTCATGCTTCTTACACCTTCCCTCGTAAGTGGTTAGGTGGCGCAGAGCTAACTCTTGGTATAAACGCTAACAACCTATTAATGCTTTACAATAAAGCTCCTTTCGATCCTGAATCTACAGCCTCTACAGGAACATATTACCAAGGCTTCGACTACTTTATGCAGCCAAGTCTGCGTTCTTTAGGCTTTAATATTAAACTACAATTCTAAAACAATCTTGTATCCTAATAAATAATTAAAATGAACAAGAATTACATAAAAAGAAGTATTGTACCATGTATAATGGCTTCTACTATGATTTATACGTTATCTTCATGCACAGAAGGCTTCCAAGAAGAGAACCGTCCGGGAGAATGTCTATCTTCAGAAGAGCTTAACAGAGATAACTATACAACCTCATCTTTTATTGTGCAAATGGAAAACGAGTCGTTCCCAGAACAGGAAAATACCTATCAGATGAATCAAGACTTAATAGGTAACACCTTAGGACGCTTTTTTACATACGCTAATAACAGTTTTGCAGAGAAAAACTTTGCTAAATTTAATGCTCCTGACGGCTGGGTAAGCTATCCTTATAAAGACTCTCAACCTAAAACAGTATCTGCTTTTAAAGCAATAGCACGCCTTACTAACAAGCAAGGGGTAATGTATGCTTTAGCTTTGATTATGCGTGCAGCTAACTTCTTACGTCTTACAGATATGTACGGACCTCTTCAGATAGGAGCAGTTAAGGACAATCCTAATGCTTACTCTTCTCAAGAAGATGTATACAAATCGCTTATAAAAGACCTTGATGAGGCTACCAGCATTATAAAACCTTTATTACTTATAAAGCCTAACCTCACTGTGGCAGAAGAATATGATAAGGTGTATAAAGGCAACTGTGCTAAGTGGGAAAAATATGCTAACTCTTTAAAGCTACGTATGGCTATACGTATGCGCTTTGTAGCTCCTGAACTTGCTAAAAAGATAGGCGAACAAGCTGTAAAAGATGGGGTTATTACTAAAAATGAAGACAACTGTACCATAGAATACTCACCTAACGGATTATATAAAACATCTGTAGAATGGGGTGATACTCGTGCTGCTGCCGACATAGAGAGCTATATGACTGGATATAAAGATCCACGACTTATGAAATATTTTAATGCTACTGCTACACAAGGCGCACGCCCTGTTATAGGCTGTCGTGTAGGTGCTAAGATAGGTAACAAAGCTGTGGCTGTTAAGCTATACTCTTCTGCTAACGTAACAAAAGATACTCGTGGCGTATGGCTTTCTGCTTCAGAGATGGCTTTCTGCCGCGCTGAGGGAGCATTGGCTAACTGGGCTGGCATGGGAGGCTCTGTAGAGGAGCTTTATAACGAAGCTATTCGCCTATCATTTGAGCAGTGGGGAGCTAAAGGTGCTGACGATTATATCAATAACAACACCTTAAAGCAATCCGACTATGTAGACGCTGCAGGAGGCTATGGTGCTAATGCCAGTGCTGTAAGCACTATTACCATTAAATGGAACAATAACGCTACTGAAGAAGAAAAGATGGAACGCTTAATAACACAGAAATGGATAGCTCTTTATCCTGACGGGCAAGAAGGCTGGTGCGAGCTTCGCAGAACTGGATATCCTAAGGTGTTCCCAGTAGCACAGTCTACAGGCTCTACCCTACAGGTGCCTAACCGCATACCTTTTGCACATGATGAAATTACCCAAAACAAAAACAATTACGAAAAAGCCGTAAAAATGCTTCGTGGAGGACAAGACAACTATGAAGCTAAAATGTGGTGGCAAAAATAATATATTGTGAAATTAAATAGATTGAAACTAAAAAGATGAAAAATTTATTCAAGACAATATTACTCACAGCTATAACCACTACAGCCTTTACAGCATGTAGTGACTGGACTGAGACAGAACCTAAAAACCCTACTGATCTTACAACCACTAACAGAAGTGAGGCTTATTATGCTCAGCTACGCAAATATAAAGCTACCGATCATGAGGTATCTTTTGGGTGGTTTGGTAACTGGACAGGTAGCGGTGCGTCGTTAGAAAATTCGCTTGCAGGACTTCCAGATAGTACAGACTTCGTTTCTCTATGGGGTAACTGGAAAAATCCTTCTGCTGCTCAGCTAAAGGATCTTCGTTATGTACAAGAGAAAAAAGGAACAAAGGCTCTTATATGCTTCTTAGTGTTTGACATTGGCGACCAGATAACGCCAGAAATTCCTGAAGATAAGCGCAAGGCAGGCATGACCTTTAAGCAGTGGAGACATGAGTTTTGGGGCTGGAAAAATGACGAGGCTTCACAGTTAGAAGCTACAAAGAAGTATGCTAACGCTATATGCGACACCATTTACAAATATAACTACGATGGTTTCGATATAGATGCAGAGCCAAGCTATGCACAGCCCTTTGCTACTGATCGTGAGCTTTGGACAAACCCAAAGATAATGACTACCTTTGTAGAAACTTTAGCTAAACGCATAGGTCCTAAATCGGGTACAAAGAAGATGTTAGTAGTAGATGGAGAGCCTCACGCATTCCTTGCTTCTTTAGGTAGCTATTTCGACTATTTTATCCTACAGGCATACGGTAATAGCTCTAATTCGGGATTAGATAGCAGAGTATCTTCACAAATAGGACATTTTAAAGGAACTCTTAAAGTGGAAGAGATTGCTAAAAAAATTATAGTATGTGAGAACTTTGAACGCTACGCAAGCTCAGGTGGTGTGACTTTTAGAGCCCCTCATGGTGAAACAATGCCATCTCTATGGGGTTTTGCACAATGGGAGCCTACCTACGATGGTAAGACTTATAGAAAAGGTGGTGTAGGTACTTTCCACATGGAGTATGAGTATGGACCTAAAAACTCTATTACTTACCCATATTTGCGCAAAGCTATTAATATAATGAACCCTATTATTAAATAACGATTAATAAGAAAAGAAAATGAAAAATTATCTACCAAAATACGTTTTAGGTGGCTTAATAATGGGCACTGTGGCTTTTTCTTCTTGCAATAATGCAGAATATTCTGAATTGACACATCAAGCATATATAGCACAGACAGCCACAAGTGGTAATTCTTCTACTAAGATAACATTAGGACAGCAAGCTGTTACACAAAACATCAGTGTGCGCCTTTCAGACATAGCTCAGCAAAACAGCTCTTTCGAGCTAACTCCTGACCCTGAAGCTCTAAACGCTTTTAACAAGCATAACGAGACAAGCTACACCTTTTTACCAGAAGGTAGTTATAGCTTATCGGCTTCTGAAATTACCGTTAGCAAAGGGAAAGTTACTTCACAACCAGCTGTCCTCACTATAAAGCCACTTTCTAAGGCTTTAAAAGATAGCGGAAAGAAGTATGCTATAGCATTCAAGCTAAAGGCTAAAGATGGTGCTGAGCAGGTACTTACCTCTGGTAGCACCATGGTATATATTTTAGACCAAGTAGTATATCAGGCTGTTCCTACTATTAACAGTAGTAGCAACATTAAGCTAAACTTTAGAAAAGAGCTTTCGCTTAAGGAGTGGACTCTCGAGATGAACGTAAACATCAGCATGCTTGGCACTCGTGTAGGCGAGCTTAACAACCAGACCCTCTTTGGCTGCTGGGCACCAGCAGGTAAAGACGGAGAGATATATACACGTTTCGGAGATGCTCCTATAGAGGGTAATCGCTTACAGGTAAAGACACAAGGTACACAGATGAATAGCAATATGCTCTTTAAGTCTAACACATGGTACCACTTAGCCTTTGTATGTCAAGGGACAAAGTTATATCTATATGTTAACGGCACATTAGACAACTCTATGGACTTACCCGGTAAGGTAGTATATCTTAGTGATCATGCACAGTTTGGTAATCAGGATTATCTTAAAGCAAATGTTATGGTTAGCGAACTTCGTTTATGGACTAAAGCACGTTCTAAATCGGAAATTGCTAATAATATGTACTCTTGCGACCCAACAAGTCCTGGCTTAGAGGCTTACTGGAAACTAAACGAAGGAGAGGGACAAGAGTTTAAAGATGCTACAGGGCATGGTAAACCTGCTACTGTTCCTACTGCTATAACATGGACTAAAGATGTTCGTATAGATGGACATAATAACTAATAACCTATAAAAAATATCTCATGAAACTATTTTCAAAAACAACAATATTAGTAGCCACTGCCCTAATGCCTTTCTTAGTATCGTGCCAAAGCGAACCAGAAGTGGGAAGCGGGTTATATCCTGAAGAGAAAGAAGACTATTCGGCTATAGCTTTCATAGACAATCTTGGCAAGGAAAGCTATATCAACTTTACCCAAATAGTAGGTACTAAGATGTTAGAAGTACCTAAAGAGGACCTAAAGTTTAAAGTTCGCCTAACAGCAACAGCAGATAAAGACCTTACTTTTAATATTAAGGTAGATAACAGTAAGCTCGCTACAAAGAAAGGTGTTACTTCTTTAGGTGAAGATGCGGTAAACTTCTCGACAAAGACCGTTACAATAAAGCAAGGTGAAACCTCGTCTAAAGATGTTGTTATAACACTTAACAAAACATCAAAATCGCTGCTCGACATGCAGAAAGATGGACGTATAGCATTCACTATAGTGCCTAATGACGGTACAAGGATAAGTAAGCAATATAATCATTATGTATGGAACGTTACTAAAGAGCAAAGCTATATTAACTCTGCCGGAACTTTAGATGGTAAAACATTAATACCTGTAACTGACTATACCATACCTAACGAATATTATGGTACTGATTATATACAAGATGAAAATGGCTTATTTAAAGATGGGTCTATATATCTATTCCTCAGTTATGGGTATGGCATGCTTAAAGTAAAATTAGCAAAAGAACAAGAGGTTGCAGGCTTTGAGTATATTTTACCACTAACAATACAAGGACAAAATGTAGCAAACTTTGTACCTTCTCGTCTCGAAATCTATGGTGGCACAGACGAAAATAAGATGGAAAAATTAGGAGTAGCTACTTTAAAGAAGAAACCTACTACCGAAAACGAAGTTTGGTCTATTGTTTTTGTAAAACCTATTAAACTTAAGTACTTACACATTGATACTATAGAACGCTTTGATAAAGTAAAAGAAAATTCCTTTCTTAACGGTTTCAAGCTCTATAAATAAAGTATTATTTGTAAATGAAGACGTTATTATAGCATAGAGCTAATATAAAAGAAAACCTCCTTAGAGCAAATTTTAGACGACTCTAAGGAGGTTTTTTATATAATTAAAACTACTATATATAGTAGTTTTGCCACTTACAAAATAAATGCGTTTAAGAAAAGATAATGGTTTATTCCATATATAAGCCAAACTCTGATAAATATACCTTACCACGTGTTTGCTTGATAACAAGTCGTATTTCTTGAGCAGTTACGGTGTTAAAACGCAAAAGACGCTTATAACCAATAGTAGTGCCTTCTGCCACTTTTTCCCAGCTACCTCCTACTCTTCTTGCCTCAACGACAAACGATTCTACACGTTGCCCCTTGCTAATATCTTCCTGTAAAGCACAAACATTAAACGTAATAGGCGACTTTAAATAATAGGTAAGCACTTTGTTTTTAGCCTTATTTTCATTATCAGCTAAAACAGAAGAAGTTTCATAACGTCCATCTATGCTTGGTTTAAGAGCCTTAAAAGCCTTTACTCTGTTTTTATCTATATACCTGGCTAACAAATTAGTCTTAAAGATATTATCTATATTTTCCTTAAAAGACTTTAAAGACTTTACGTCTTCAGCAGAAAGGCGTCCTTCCTTATTAGGAGGAATATTAAGCAAGAGCACACCATTACGCCCTACCGATGAAAAATAAATGTCGGTTAGCTCTTTTGACGATTTTACCTTATTGTCTTCAGCCTTATGATAAAACCAACCAGGACGTATAGATACATCTATTTCAGCAGGATACCACGCCAAAACCTTTGCTTTTAATATCTTACTCCTACTACCTATATCGTCGCCTACCATATCGCCTTCAGGGGGTAAAAGCTCTGTCTGCTGCGAATGTTTAGCTATTAATGTAGGGTCGAGGTTGTCTTTAGGCACTACGCTCCATTCTGTTTCACGTCCACGCCCCGTCTCTGTACCTACCCAACGCACATCTGGCCCCATTACGGCAATAACAGCTTGTGGCTGTAGCTTGCGTATAAGCTTATACCAACGCACAAAATCGTATTTCTGCTTCTTACCATTAGGACCCTCTCCATTAGCCCCATCAAACCACACTTCGCTAACATGACCATACTGGGTAAGCAGCTCTTCAAGCTGTTTTATAAAGTAATCATTATAGGCTTTGCCCTGCCCATATAGCAGAGAGTTACGATCCCATGGTGAGAGATATACACCAAAACCTACTCCATACTTCTTACACGCATTGCTAACCTCGCGCACAACATCGCCCTTTCCTTGTTTCCATGGCGAGCTTTTTACGCTATAATCGGTATAAGCACTTGGCCAAAGACAAAAGCCATCATGATGCTTACAGGTAAGAATAACACTCTTAAAACCTGCATCTCGCAAGGTCTTAACCCACTGCTCTGCATCAATCTCAGTGGGACAGAATAGGCTCGGACTATCTTTGCCATCTCCCCACTCCTTATTAGTAAATGTATTCATTCCAAAATGAATAAAAGCAGTTAGCTCCTGACGCTGCCATAAATACTGCCTCAACGAAGGCGCAACATTAGCAGCCTTAGAGATAATAGAAGAAGGTGTGTCTTGAGGCGATATAACTACCATGTTTTGCCCTTTAACATAAACAGGCAATGATGATAAGCATAAGGGTAACACACCAGAGATAATAGATTTTAATATCATAATAGGTTTTATTTTATATATATACAAAAGTAAAAAAAATATCGTACCTTTGCAACAACTTTTGTAAAAATATAATCAACTAATAACCTAAAAACAAAAAAACAATGGGTCAGATCACTTCTGAAAGAAAAAAAACGAGTCCTATAACTTGGGTACCTACTCTTTATTTTGCCATGGGTATACCATTTGTTGTACTTAACATGGTATGCACCTTAATGTATAAAGGTATGGGGGTATCTGATACTAAGATAGCTTATTGGACCTCTTTAATCATGCTTCCATGGACATTAAAGCCCATCTGGAGCCCATTTCTTGAAATTTACAAAACAAAAAAATTTTTTGTTGTCACTACACAGCTGCTTTCAGGTATCATGTTTGCATTGATAGCTTTTGCCTTAGGTGCATCTTCTTTTTTTGCTATTACCATTGCCATGCTTGCAGTGGTAGCATTAAGCGGTGCTACTCATGATATAGCAGCCGATGGCACTTATATCTCTGTGCTTTCAAAAGAGGAACAAGCACGTTGGATAGGCTGGCAAGGAGCATTTTATAATATAGCAAAGATAGCAGCCACAGGTGGTTTGGTATATCTTGCAGGCATATTTATTAAGATGTTTGGTGTTGCTAAAGCGTGGATGATAATAATGCTCATTATAGGTATTATTATGATAGCTTTAAGCATTTATCACTACGCTTTCTTACCTAAAGAAGAGAAAACAAATAAGAAAATAACTACTTTCAAGCAAACTTTAAACGAACTGTTATTCTTTTTTAAAGAGTTTTTTCAGAAAAAGCATATATGGTATTATATTATCTTCATTATCCTCTATCGGTTTGCTGAAGGGTTTGCTATAAAGATAGTTCCTCTTTTTTTAAAAGCATCTACTACTGTAGGTGGATTAGGATTGAGCGAAAAAGAAATAGGCTTATGTTATGGCACTTTTGGGGCAGCAGCTTTTGTTATAGGAAGTATCCTCGGAGGAAACTATATTGCTAAACGAGGACTTAAAAAGAGTCTTTTCTCTTTAGCATTGATTTTTAACATACCTTTTATAGCTTATACCTTATTAGCCGTATACCAGCCCTCTGACATTTGGATAATAGGGTGCGGTATAGTTATGGAATACTTCGGTTACGGCTTTGGCTTTGTGGGTCTTACACTGTTTATGATGCAACAAATAGCTCCGGGTAAACACAAAATGGCACATTATGCCTTTGCAAGTGGTATAATGAACCTTGGCGTGATGCTTCCAGGTATGCTTAGTGGTGTAGTAAGTGATGCAATAGGTTATAAACACTTCTTTATCTTCGTGCTATTCTGTACCATTCCTGCACTGCTTATTACATGGTTTGTACCTTTTACTTATGAAGATTAATATCTACTGAAAATCTTTTATATATTTAATTTACAAAAATATGACAAAAAAAATCTTACTATCCTTAGTACTAAGCCTTTTTGTGGCAACAGGTTTTGCTACAGATGTGTCTTATGATGTAATACCTCTACCACAAAGTATTGTGATGGTAAAGGGAAAAGCCTTTATTCTTAATAGCAACACCACTATTTTTTGCTCTTCTAAAGACGATTTAATGCAAAAAAACGCATGTTTTCTGTCTTGTTATATAGCAGACCTAACAGGATTAAAGCTAAAAGTATCTGACATTAAACCAAAGAAAGGTAACTACATAGAATTATTATTAAACAACAAAAACATAAAAGGCGAAGAGGCGTACACTATAAATATTAATAATAAAAATATTAAAATTAGCGGTCTTACATCGACAGGAGTTTTTTACGGTGTACAAACATTAAGGAAATCGCTCCCTATATGCAATGCCATTAATAATCCTATCGCATTACCAGCAGCAGAAATTAAAGATGCACCTCGATTTAAATACAGAGGAATGATGTTAGATTGCTCTCGCCATTTCTTCTCTATAGATTTCATTAAGAAATTTATTGATCTCATAGCCTTACATAACATGAACACCTTTCATTGGCATCTTAACGATGATCAGGGATGGCGCATAGAGATAAAAAAATATCCTAAGCTCATAGAAATAGGGTCTGTACGCACAGGCACCGTGATGGGACGTAATAGCGATGTAGATGATAGTATTAAGTATGGTGGCTATTACACGCAAGAGCAATGCCGTGAGATAGTGGAATATGCACGTCAGCGTCATATCACTGTTATACCTGAAATAGATATGCCTGGACATATGAAAGCTGTGCTTGCATCATATCCTAATCTTGGGTGTACTGGCGGTCCATATAAAGTGGGACACAACTGGGGAGTATATTATGATGTTTTATGTATAGGCAATGAAGATACCTTTAAGTTTGTAGAAGGTGTTCTTGATGAGATAATAGATATTTTCCCTTCGAGGTATATTCATATAGGAGGAGATGAAACTCCAACAAAACGCTGGAGCGAATGTTCAAAGTGTGAAAAAATTATGCAAAAGGAAGGTCTTCCTATTAATAAATTACAAGCTTATTTTACCAATCGTATAGAAAAATATCTTAACAGTAAAGGAAGATCTATAATAGGTTGGGACGAAATACTTGATGGAGATATTAACAAAAGTGCAACAATAATGAGTTGGCGTGGTATTGAGCCTGGCGAAAAAGGAGCTAAAATGGGACATGATGTTATTATGTCGCCCACCTCATATTGTTATTTCGACTACGCTCAAACAAAAGAACAATATTCTGAACCTTTAACACAGGTGCACTCCTTAGATGTAGAGCAAGTATACAGTCTCGATCCTGCTCCTAAAACAATGTCTGAAGAAAGTAAAAAGCATATTTTAGGTGTACAAGCAAACCTTTGGACAGAATACATTAGCAATCCAAATCTTGCCACTTATATGCTTCTTCCACGTATGGCAGCACTCTCAGAGGTGCAATGGACGAGTCCTGCGCAAAAAGACTTTAAACAATTTAAGATTCGTGCTACTCGCCTTTCAAAGCTATACGACAAATACGGCTATATATATGCTTTACATCTATGGCAAGAAAGATATAAGCATAATAGGGAAAACTGGTAAGAAGAGGTCGAATACATATTATATTTTATTTTTCAGCTTATCTAAAAAAGGCTTTATATCACAGAAAGAAGCTCCTAAGTTTTTAAGCAAGTCAACATCTCGTTTGGCTTGCTTATATTTTTTTTGTTTAATATATACCTCTATACGTTGAATAATATAATCAATATTATTAACATCTCTTATAATAGCCTGAGTATAATCGTATTCTGCTAATGTAAGAAGTCCTCTTTCTTTCTCTATTCCTGCTCTAACAGCATAAGCTATAGCACTATCAGGAGCCTGCTCTATTAAGCTATTAATACCGTCCATAGCCTCAGTGTAATGCTTATCCTTCTCGTTTAATAAAACCAAACCTAATTGTGCTTCAAAATGTCCTGGAGCCAACTTTAAAAGGTTATTATAATCTTGTCGTGCAAAGCCATACCTACCTAAACGCTCATTAGCATAAGCACGAAAAAACAACGCTCCAATATTATCAGGATTATGAGCAAGAATTATATCATAATCATCTTTAGCCGAACTCCATTTTTCAAGCAATAAATACCATGAAGCACGCTTTAAACGCAAATCTACTGAAGCAACATTCTCCTCTAACCTATGCGTTGCTACTAATAAAGAGTCGCGTAAAGGGTTTACCTGAGCACTTACATTATAGCTCTCTAATAACACGATTATCACTAAAAAGACTTTCTTTATATTTACCATATACCTTTTTTAATGTGAATATTTATGTCTTATAAATGTAGCAAATATAGTGTTAATAGTCTATACATTACTCTTATTATTAATATTAATAATTAAAACTTAGCTCTCTATATTCTCTAGATCTCGTATCCATTCAGAGCACATAGCATCGGAAGGCATTCTCCAATCGCCTCTTGGAGAAAGGCTTACACTTCCCACCTTAGGGCCATCAGGCAGACAAGAACGTTTAAACTGTTGTGAAAAGAAGCGTTTATAAAATATACGAAGCCAATGAAGAATAATACCATCAGCATATTCTCCTTTAAAAGCTTGCTGTGCTAACCAAAAGATCTTTTTCGGACGAAAGCCAAATCTTAACATATAATATAAAAAGAAATCATGCAGCTCATAAGGTCCAACAAGATCTTCTGTCTTTTGTATAATATTACCATTTTTATCCGCCGGAGTTAGCTCTGGCGATATTGGAGTATTTATAATATCATTAAGTGTACACTTAGTAACCTCTTCTGTACTATCTTTTGCTATATAATATACTAAATGCTTTATCAATGTTTTAGGAATACCTATATTTACTGCATACATACTCATATGATCACCATTATAAGTACACCACCCAAGAGCTAATTCGCTCAAATCTCCTGTGCCTATAACAATCCCTCCCGCTTGATTGCTTATATCCATTAATATTTGTGTACGTTCGCGAGCCTGCGAATTTTCATATGTGGTATTATGCAAATTTATATCATGCTCTATATCAGCAAAATGTTGCTTAACAGATTCTGAAATGTTTATTTCACGAATAGTTATATCTAATTTTTTCATTAATGTAATAGCATTGCTATATGTGCGGTCTGTAGTTCCAAAGCCTGGCATAGTAACACCTATGATACCTTTACGATTATATCCTAACTTGTCAAAGGCAAGAGATGCAACAAGTAAAGCTAAGGTAGAATCTAATCCTCCACTCACTCCTATAACTACTGTTTTACAATTAATATGTAATAAGCGTTTGGCCAAACCACATACTTGAATATTTAAAATCTCTTCGCAATGCTCACGAAGCTCTTCTCCTTTAGGTATAAAAGGATACTTATATACAGAACGAGTAAGAATAAACTCTCGCTGGATAGATGGTGGTATACAAGTGGGGATATTTCTTAAAATAGCTTGATTATTAGCTCTCAGACGCTGCATCATAGTAGGACGTTGAGCATTAACAAAAGTAGTATTAGCTCTACGCTCTATACGCAATCTATCAATATCTATTTCTGAGATAATAATCTGTGCTTCCACTTCAAAACGTTTAGCTTCTGCTAATAACTTACCATTCTCATATATTAAAGCATTGCCTCCATAAACTACGTCCTGTGTGCTTTCTCCAAAACCACAGCTACTATATACATAACCACAAATAGTTCGTGCACTTTGTTGAGCAACTAAAGTTTTAAGATAATTATGCTTGCCTATAAGATCATCACTTGCTGAAAGATTAAAAATAAGTTCCGCCCCTGCCAATGTTAACTGATTACTTGGTGGAAGAGGAGACCATAAGTCTTCACAGATTTCTATGCCAAACCTAACCCCTTGAGAAGTAGAAAACAGCTGAATATCTGTAGAAATATCTATCTTATCACCTACATAATAAATACTTTGCAGCTGCAAATCTTGCGAAGAAGCAAACCAACGTTTTTCATAAAATTCACCATAATTAGGTAAATAAGTCTTTGGAACAATACCCAACAATTTGCCATGCTGTATCACTAAAGCACAATTAAGCAAAACAGAGTTGACGCAAATAGGTGCCCCTACTATAATAGTTATATCCAGTTGCCTTGTAAAATCTAATAGCTGTACTACTGCTATTTCTATATTATCAAGCAAAACCTGCTGTTGAAAAAGGTCTTGACACGAATATCCTGTAAGAGATAATTCTGGAAAAACAATTATTTCTACACCTTCTCCTTCTGCCTTTATAACTTGCTTCTCTATCTCTGATAGATTATACTGTATATCTGCTACTTTTACAGCAGGTATAGCTGATGCTACTTTTATAAATCCGTATTTCATAACACTTAGGTATAAGATAAAACAAATATTTCTTATTTTATAGTAACTTGCGTTGCCCCATAACCATATTCACGAAAGGACGCATCTTGATAAGAATAATGCTTATAACGATAGTTCAGCTCATGTAGTAAAGATTGTCGTAAAACACCCTCTCCTTTTCCATGAATGAATATTATTTTTTGACCTTTAATATTCTTATATTCTTCTAAGGTTTTACGAAAAAAATCTAATTGATATTCTAAAATATCAGCTGACGTCATTCCTTGAATGGTTTCTAAAAGAGAATCAGCATGTAAATCGATAATAATTTTATCTTCACGCATCAACTTCTTTACTTTCCTAATAGGCGAAATTGGAGATGTTTCTGTAAAATGCTTCTGCAAAGTTTCTAAATTATCCTTATTAACCGATTTTTGTATACGAGCAGGTTTACATACGGAATCTTTTCTTGTATCTACTTCCAAACAATATTTTTCAGGTTTAACAGTTGCATTATATCTCTGCTTATCATCTAATACTAAATTACAAAGAATAGCTGGTTTATTAAAAAAAATATTTTCATGGAAGGAATTCTGGTTATAAAATTTTATTGCATCAAGTTTCAATTGAACATCATATACTGACTTTAATTCAAAATCTTTATCTTGTTTATATGCAATAAATTGCACATTCCCTCTTAATAAATCATTTAGTTCTTCTTTTCCAAACTGTTCTAATACCATTTTTGTATTTGGCTCTACTTCACCATGAGCATGAAGAGTCCATTTATTATCACTTTCATTTGCTATTTGATAAGTAAATGTAATATAATAATTAGAGTCATTAATTATATAAGATTCAAATCGAGTAGCAGAAAAATTATCCTTATCAATAGGAACATACGCTATATATACCGAAAGTTTATCTCCACCTATACGCTCTTGTACAGGAATCTTAAAACCTACAGAAGGATCTTCGTCAGGCTTAACATCAGCATCTATATTACGCCAATTATCTAAACTTTCTTCAGGATCTAAGGAAAGTTGCTGCTTAATACTTTTATTAGTTTTATTTGCATCAATATTTTTTTCTTTCTCTTCTATGCGGCTTAATGCTTTCTCTTCAGCACATGAATCTTCTATAACAATAACATCTTTTATATTTGTAGGTATTTGAAACCCATCTTCATCTTCTATTAATACTATATTCTTATTCTGGAAGCCAGCAATTATGCCTCCTCCTTTCTCATTAAGAAATCTTACTTTATCACCTTTTTTCATAAATAAAATCTTTTTTAAATTATAACATTTGTTCAAGGAATTAATAAAGAAGAGTCACCATAACTCAAAAATCGAAAATCATGATTAAGAGCATAATCATATATGTTACGCCAATCGCCCTTAACAAAAGCACTTACTAATAATATAAGTGTTGATTGAGGTTGATGAAAATTAGTTATAAGAGCTTTTACTATCTTATATGTATATCCAGGAGCGATAATAATCTGCGTACTTGAGTGAAGTGCTTGTAAATTATCTTTTTTTAAATAAAAAAGTATGTTCTCTATAGCCTTTCTTACTGTTATTGCCACACCTTTTATTATTACAAGTCCTTCTTCATTATGTGGTAAATCATAAGGTTCCCACTGCTTTATGTGCAAATCTGCTTCAGAAGCGTTAGGATTTTCTTCAAGATGTATACCCATATAATATAAACTTTCCAATGTTCTTACACTTGTTGTTCCAACAGCTATAGCAGAACAATCATGTAAAAGTAATTGCTCTAAAGTGTGTCGTTGCACTACAACATATTCAGAATGCATATTATGTCCTTCTATCTCTTCGCTTTTTACAGGTTTAAAAGTACCAGCTCCCACATGTAGTGTAAGTTCATCACGAACAATACCACATTCATCTATAGCTTTCAATACTTCTGGTGTAAAATGAAGGCCTGCAGTAGGCGCAGCTACTGATCCTTTTATTTTGGAATATACTGTTTGATAAGTTTCTTTATCGCTTTCCTCTGTATCACGGTTAAGATAAGGAGGTATTGGCAGTTCACCCACTATTTCTAATATTTCAGCAAATGATACATTTTCATTATCCCATGTAAAGTCTATCCAATGATTAGTTCCTCCTAAAGTGTTAAGAGTTTTTTCTTTATTTAACGAAGCTATTAATGTTAATTTTTCGCCTTTTATATCAAACTTACGCTTTAATTCACCATCCTTCCATTTTTTTAAATTACCTACCATACAAAGCCATGAACAATTATGAGTAGTTTGAAACATCAATTCATAGTCCACTGGATCAGCAGGTTCCAAAAGGAATATCTCTATTAAAGCCCCTGTTTCCTTGCGAAAATGGATACGTGCTTGAATAACCTTTGTGTTATTAAAAACCATCAATCCTCCACTTGGTAGATATTTTGGTAAATTATAAAAAACGTCTTCTGTTATTTTACCTTGTTTATATAACAACAATTTACTATTATCACGTTTAGCTAAAGGATACTTAGCTATACGACTATCAGGTAAATGATAGTTATAATCGGAAATGCTAATATGTTTTGTTTCTTCTGACATAATAATATTTTTATTTATAGTTATAATATTGCATGAAACATTGTGTATATTAATGTCAACATTAAAATATTTAATACAGTATCTATATCTGATAGGCTATATCCTGTTTCTGTATATTTAGCAGATATAAAATGTAAATGTTCGTTTGTTATTTTATATATTTTATAAAATGAAAAATATCCTAATATTGCTAATGAAATACCTAAAAATACTCCCATTATAATATCAGTAGGGTAATGTACTCCGAGATATAATCTTGTCCAAGCAATGGTTATAGCCCATAATAAAAGAAAAAAAGACAAAGTTTTATTACGTATAAGTAATGTTAGAAATGTGAATATGAAAAAGCTATTACTTGTATGTGAAGAATAAAAACTAAATCCTTTAGCAGTATAGCCATTAATTAAAGGTAATAAAGAATGTAAATGTGGGTCATTAAAAGGACGAAGACGCTCAAAAGAAGGTTTAACTATAACGTTATTTATAATATTACTTAATATGATAGTAGCGGCAAAAATGCCTAAGATAAGTGATATCTTTCTCCAGCTTTCATTATTTTTAATTATCAACAATAATAGTGATAAATAAAGTGGTATCCATATATAAGAAGTAGTAAAGATAATGGCAAATTTGTCTAAAAACAAATTGTTACCACCATGTAAGGCAATAACTAAATTATTATCCAAGTGCCTAAGAAATTCTATACCCATTCTTTTTCTTCCTATCTTTTAAATGTGAATAATTAAATTACTTCTGCAACACCTTTTTCTATCCAACCTTTCCTTCCATCATCAAGAACAACTTCCCACCATTGATCCATTGAATTATCTATAATTTTCAATTTAGTCCCTTCATGTATGATAAACGCTTTACTTGCTGCTGCATCTGGTGTTGTTTTCACAACAACAGAAGGAGATATTACAATAGCAAAATCATGCGAACAGATAAAACTTTTTTGTTGAAATGCCAAAAAGATAGAAAGCACAAATAGTATTATTAATATGACAAATATCTTAGTTAAAGTTTTTCTAATACTAAGTTTTTTTATCTGTATAAAAGCACACATTCCACAAATAATAAGTACAAGAGAAAATATAGAAATCCATGCCCAACCATCAATACTCAATAAGTTCACTAGCGATTTATACCATGTTATAAAAAACATTTCTGATTTAGATGGTATATTATCTATAGTTTTAGATTGAGCTAATTGGAGATTAAATTTTATATCATTATCATCAGGAGACAAACGTAGAGCACGTTCATAAGCTATTACAGCCTTAGCTATACTATCCTGTTTATAATAAGCATTACCTAAATTATAATAAAGAGATGGTGATATATTCTTTTGTAAAAGGAATTCATATGCCTGCGCTGCAGCTGCATAATTACCTTTATTATATAGACTATTAGCTTCATTTTTTGATGTATTTATTCCAAATGAAGACAATGTAAATATAGTAAGAATGCCAAATAAAAGCAATAACGATTTCATTTTTCTTATTTTCTTATTTCTTTTTGAAACATCTTCTATAGAACTAATGGCTGTTATAGCTTTATCATAAGTACGACGCATATTCCCACGCTCATCACCAGGAGCATAACGTTCATACTCACATTCATCTAAAGCAGATATAAATTTTTCAATCACATTATTTGGAATATTAATATAAGCAAGCGATTCTGTGATATTTTCACGCGATAGTTCTCCTACAGCTATATGTAGCTTATCACTAACATAGCCCCAAAGAGCATGAGATATTTCTTCATAAAATTCTATATTATCACCTTTTAACATCATAGCATAAGCCGAATCTAATCGTGATGTTGCTGTTTTATTGGCATTTTTTTCCAACTTTAAAGAAAAATCAGCAGAACTACTCTTTAGCCCATCTCTAAAAAAATAGATTATTAATACTATAATTACAAATAAGATAAATATAAAAAACCAATAAAGAAATGAATTAAAGAAAGTATATTTAAAGTTATTAAAAGAACTTTCTTCTAATTTCAGTGGATGAATATCATTATCTAAAGAAGCAGCATCATCTACTTCCTTCTTTTTTATACTTTTATTTTTTAATATTTTTAGACAAAGTTTTTCTGTCTCTATTGTAACATATTTCTGCTGAGACACATCAAAATATGTAAACTTTATAGGATTAATGGTGAATCTACCTTCATTGTGAGGTACTACTATTTGGTCATAAATCATATTACCCTCTGTACCTTTTACAGTCAATCGAGTTTTATCAGAAATATTAACATCGTATGCCTCAAAAGATTTTGGATAAGTTATTTTAGGTTGCTTTATAAGTTTTAAGTTACCATTTCCACTTATAACTACACGAACAGATAAAGGATCACCTGCTTTAACTTCTTTTTTATCAGCCTGAATAGAAATATTAAAGTGCCCTACTCCACCTGAAAAATTAGCTGGTTTATTAGGTAAAGGTAATACTTTAATGGCTAAACTTGGTGCTATTATATCTTTTTGAATATCACGACTATTATCTATACCAAAAGCTTCAAAAGGATTAAAATCAGGATCACTTATTTGGACAATACCTTTAAACGTCAACGATGGTACTTTTAGAATTCCTGTCATTTGTGGATATATAACATATTGACTCCATGTAACAGTGTTATAAACTTTATTTTTTACACGTTCCTTATGGAAGGACTTTTGCTGTGGCAAATTTATTTCCTGTACATGAAAACCTACAAGATCCGGCATTTTGCCTGCAAGTTGTTTCAAGTTTTTAGTAGTATAAACTTTATAAGTCAATAATACTGGTTCTTGTTCATGTACAATAGTCTTATTTGCTATAACTTTAATAAATAAATCTTTAGATGTTATAGAAGATGGAGATGAAGAATAATCCGTATTTTCATCTTCACTCATAGAAGAGGATCCTTTAGAAGAAGCTCTTGAGGTATTTACATTTCCTACAGCCGTAATTCTAACTGGTGTAGAAGCCAGCATTTGTCCTCCTATATCAATACGAGCTGGACTAACAGTTAAAATACCTTTCTTATTTGCTACAAAAACATAGGCAAAAGAGATAGACGAAGAGCTACTTGTATGTCCATCAACAAAACGAATACTTCGCTGAGAAGAGGTAGCTGGTCCATAAATCTTTTCTAAGCCAGATGAAATCTTTCCCAAATGAAAACGTCGCACATCTTGAGTATATACAGTATATTCTATTTGAAATTCTTCACCTACTGATACTCTTCTTGGTGCTACGACTCGTACATGTTGTGCCATTATTATCTGAAAGCATAACAGTAATAGTAATAAAAGAAGATGACGCTTAATATTCATTGTATTACCAGTTTTTATTTAATTGATGATCAGATGGCTGATGCATTGCCTTAGATAAGCGTTTTTGAGTAAGTTTTTCTTGCTGCATAGCTGCATCTAAAAGTCTCTCAGCATTATCTTTACTCATTTCCTTATCACGTTTCTGATCACGTTTATTAGAGTTATTCTTGTTCTTTTTATTTTTGTTCTGCTGTTTACTATTGTTTTTTTTGTTTTTAGATTTTTGTTGCTGTTGTCGTTTTTGTTGTTGTCGTTTTTGTTGTTGTTTACAAAGTTCTAAATTATATCTGGCATTATTATTATTTGGATTATTTCGTAATGCATCTTTATATGATTCTATTGCTTCGTCATATTTTTTTTGTCCTTGAAATATAGTTCCAATATTATAATATGCTTTCGACTTATGCAAAGAATTTTCACTTACCTTTGTTGCTTTTTTATATTCACTTAAAGCTTCCTTATTTTTTTTCTGAGCTTGTAATGCACACCCTAAGTTATAAATAGTAATATCGCTTTTATTATTTTTAATTAAACTTTTACGGAAAGCTATCTCTGATTCTAAATAATTTTTAGATCTAAAAAACTTATTACCTTTTCTAATAAGTTGGTTTTCTGATTGTGCATAGATCATAAAATTACAGAAAAAAGATAAGAAAAATATACAAATTAATAGCTTTGCAAAATTATTTTTTATCATATACCATTTTTTCTTTTTTGTGTTTTTACGTTCAAGTATGCATACCTCTCCTATTATTAATATTATAAGGATTATAGCAATAGCCTGGAATTGTTCATCATAATCGCTATAAACGATATTATTGATGTCATCTTTTTGTAATTTAGATAACTGTTTTTTTAATATTTGTTGTGCATCGCTATTATTATCTACATGTATATAAACACCTTTACCTGCATCAGCTATACCTTTGCACATATCTTCATTAAGATGTGATACAACAATATTTCCTCTTTTATCTTTCAATTTTTCACCATTACCAATAGGAATTTCTGCTCCTGATGTAGATCCTATACCAAGGATATAGATATGAAAACCTGCTTCTTGAGCCTTTTTTGCCATAGCTTCTGCACCTCCCTCATTATCCTCTCCATCTGTGATTATTATTATAGCCTTACCTGCTTTTGATGTAGGAGAAAAACTATGCATAGCAAGATTAATAGCTTTTCCTATATCAGTACCTTGAGTACCTATTAAAGAAGGATTAATGTCATTAAGAAACATCTTTGCTGAAATAAAATCGGACGTAATAGGTAACTGGACAAAAGCATCTCCTGCAAAAACTATTAATCCTACCTTGTCATTATCAAAAGAGCGGAGGAGGTCTTCTATAAGTAATTTACTTTTATCTAAACGTGAAGGTATAACATCTTGAGCTAACATAGAATTACTAATATCTAAAGCTATAACAGTCTCTATACCTTTTCCATTTTTTGTAGAAGATATACGATTTCCAATTTGTGGGCGTGCTATTATAAGTACCATTAAAGCTATAGAGCTTTGCATAAGAAGAAACTTTATAAAACGACGCCTATTTGATAAAGAAGGGGATAGTTGTTTTACTAACTCTATATCACCAAACTTTTTAATGCGTTGCTTTCTATGCTGATATAAAATATAATAAAATATTGATAATAAAGGTATCAACAATAATAACCAAAGATATATAGGACTTTCAAATCTAAACATTTTTATTTATTTTATGACTATAATGAAAAACACTAAGGAATACGTTTAAAAACAGTAAGACGTAATAATATCTCCAGCAAAAAGCAAATTAAAGCTGCTATTGCAAAAGGCATATAGACTTCATATTTTGCACTCTTTCCTTTTATTTTTAATTTAGTTTTCTCTAGCTTATTAATATCTTTATATATCTGTGATAGTTCTGTTTGGCTTTGTGCACTATAAAATTTACCATTAGTTACATTAGCTATTTGTCTTAATGTAGTATAATCAATATCACTATATCCATTATTTTGTTCTGTTCCAAGCCCAATTGTATAAACTCGAATATTGAATTTTTTAGCAATTTCTGCTGCTGTCATTGGAGATATAGAACCTACATTGTTACTACCATCTGTTAATAAAATAACAACTTTACTCTTTGCTTTAGATGATTTCAATCTTCCAACAGCATTTATCAGCCCCATGCCTATTGCTGTACCATCTTGTATCAATCCCTTTACAACTAAATCAGTCCTAACACTGTTAAGCAAGTTGATTAATGATGCATGATCGGTTGTGAGTGGACATTGTGTAAAAGCTTCACCTGCAAAAATAGTAAGTCCTATGTTATCATTAGGTCGCCCACTTATAAAATCGGACGCTACTTCCTTTGCCACTTCTAATCTATTAGGGATAACATCATTTGTTAGCATACTTGCAGAAATATCCATTGCTAACATAATATCAATGCCTTCACTATCTTTATTATCCCATGCCGAATAGCTTTGTGGACGAGCCAGTACTATAACGACTAAAGAAAAAGTTATACAACGTAAAAACATTGGTAAGTGGATAAAACGAACACGAGCACTCTTTGGTGAATTTAGATAAGCATAAGTATCACTCATACGCATCGTAGGTTCTGTCCGCCTACCTTTATAGAAATACCATATTATATATGGTATCAAAAGTAGTAATAAAAACAAATATCCACTATCAGCAAAATCCATTTTTTCTTTTTTTTTAAATCACAATAGTATAAAACTTATAACAAGCATATAATAACAAGACTATTGATACCAACGCTACAATATATATAATACTTTTTATTATCGTTCTTCTATAATTTACTTTTAATCTATTGTCATTATTTTTATCTTCTACACTTGAATCAATATTTGTTTCTACTATTGCAGCTTTTGTGTCTTCTATAAAGCAAACAACTTTAGATAAATAATATTCTTTATCGTTTTCAGAAGTGGAGAATTTTGCAAATTTCACTAAGTCGGCTGTAGAAAACAAATTTTGTAATTCGTCGATCTTTAAATCATCACATTGAGCTTTTAAAGATTCTATTATCTCTTCAGAGGTCATCTCTAATGAGTTTATATTAAACCGCTTATATATATACCATCTTATTATTTCTGTTATCTTTGTATAATATTTCTTCTGATCAGTAATATTTTTAGATTTATCTCTTAGCCTATTTAAAGCCTTCATAGACTCTTCATAGGGAGATAACTTAATAGCCCTACTTTTAAGTGGAATAAACTTATTCTTTTTAATTATTCTTTTATACAAAATAAAACATACTATAAACCCTATAAATGAAATTATAAAGTATAAAAATGAGGGAATAAGATCTATCCATTTAAAAGGTACATCTATAATGGTATCTGATGGCTTTTGATGTGCTTGTTTTTTATTGATTTTTATTTCGTCTACAGTAAGTAAAAACTCCTTACTCATAAATGTTTTTCCTTCTACTATAACAGGTAAGGACGGTATCTTATAGGTGTTTTTATCCCAAGAGGTAAGTATGTAGGTAACGCTATAGCCTTTGTTAGTATTGTTAGTTATAGTATCACGTTTTATATTTAAAATTTCTATTCCTGGCACTATTTCTTGCCTAATCTTAAATTTAGGAAATATAGGTAATACGTTTTTAGGCACTTCTATTGAAATTTTTAGAGCCGCTCTCCCACCTATTAATATCCTTTTTGTGTCTAATTCTGTTTTTAAGCTATCATGTGCAACACTAAAAATGCTACATACTAATAATATATATAATAAAACTATACTACGTTTCATCTACTTCTTTTTGAAAATAAAGCCATCAGCTTCTCTACATAATCATCATTAGTAGCAATAGAAACACTATCTACCCTACTTTTATTTAAAATCTCTTTAAGTTGTGTATTACGATTTATCCAATAATCGTGATGTAACTTTCGTAATCGTATATCATGAGTGTCAATATACATTTCGTGCCCTGTTTCTGCATCTACTACCTTCAGCAAACCTATATCTGGCAACATCTTTGCACGCTCATCATATACCTGAATAGCTACAACGTCATGTTTTTTATTTGCTATGATAAGCGATTGCTCAAAATTAAATTTTGTATAAAAATCACTTATTATAAAAGCAGTACATTTGCGCTTTAATACCTTTGTTAGATATTCTATTGCTATTTGCAAATCGGTATGCTTACTCTTTGGTTTAAAAGTAAGCATTTCTCTTATACAATAAAGAATATGTTTACGTCCTTTAGATGGCACAATATATTTTTCTATCGTATCTGAAAAGAAAATAACTCCTACTTTATCATTATTCTCAATAGCTGAAAATGCTAATGTTGCAGCAACCTCTGTAACACGATCACGTTTCATTTGCAGTTGCGTACCAAAGTCAAGCGATCCACTTACATCTACTAAAAGCATTACAGTCAGTTCACGTTCCTCTTCAAATACCTTCACATAAGGATGATGAAAACGCCCTGTTACATTCCATTCTATATCTCTTACATCATCTCCATATTGATACTCACGAACTTCAGAAAAAGCCATACCTCTACCCTTAAATGCAGAATGATACTTACCTGCAAAGATATTTTTACTCAAACCTTGAGTTTTTATCTCTATTTTTCTTACTTTTCTAAGCAGCTTCGTTGTATCCATAATATAAAGAACAAAACAAGATTAAGGTACTTGGATTTTATTTAATATTTCAGTAATAATTTGCTCAGATGCCATATTAGAGGCTTCTGCCTCGTAAGACAATCCAATACGATGTCTTAACACATCATATGCTACCGCACGCACATCTTCAGGTATAACATAACCTCTATGTTTAATAAAAGCATAAGCTCTTGCTGTCTTAGCAAGATTAATACTTGCACGAGGACTACCTCCAAAAGTTATCATCTGCTTTAACTCTCCCAACTTATAACGTTCAGGATAGCGTGTTGCAAAAACAATATCTGCAATATATTGCATTATTTTATCGTCTAAATATACTTCTTTTACAATTTTTCTTGCAGAAATAATGTCGTTTAAACTTACTATAGGACTTACTGTAGGCATTGAGGATTGCAAATTTTCACTGATAATAAGTTTCTCCTCCTCTATAGTAGGATAATCTATAATTACCTTTAACATAAAACGGTCTACCTGTGCTTCTGGTAAAGAATAAGTACCTTCTTGCTCTACAGGATTTTGAGTTGCCATCACAAGGAAAGGGTTTGGCAAAAGAAAAGTATCATCACCTATTGTTACTTGATGTTCCTGCATTGCTTCTAATAAAGCACTTTGCACTTTTGCAGGAGCTCTATTAATCTCATCTGCTAAAATAAAATTAGCAAATACAGGACCTTTTTTTACATTGAAACTTTCGTCTTTCTGAGAATAAATTTGGGTACCTATAACATCGGCAGGCAAAAGATCTGGAGTAAACTGTATTCTACTATATTTTGCATCAATAAGATCTGATAAAGTCTTAATAGCCAAAGTCTTTGCTAATCCAGGAACGCCTTCCAGCAAAATATGTCCATCACTCAATAAACTTATAAGAAGAGATTCTATCAAGTGCTTTTGTCCTACTATCACTTGATGCATTCCTACTGTTAAATTTGTAATAAAAGAGCTTTGCTGCTCTATCCGTGCATTAAGCTCACGAATATCTATTGCTTCTGCCATTTATAACTATTTTTAGTTTACTACTATCATTTATTTATTATCATACAAAAGTACAATAAATAATAGTCTTAGGTTGTTATCTACAGTCTAAATAACCTTAAAAAAGGTTTTCTAAAACCTTATGTGTTAGAAAACCTTTTCTTATATTAGTATCTTTCTTTTCTTTTCTTTTGATATTGAGGACGATACCTAACCTTTGGCACTTTCATAGTATCTCCTTCATACATTTCATCTACTCCATTTAAAACTTGAAAATATCCTAACATATCTGGCCCTAATGTTCTACGGCTATATTTTGTCATAGAATCGCCACTTTTTAAAACAACAACCTTTTCTATTCCTATGATATTATAAGCCCCATAACGTATTTTAGGATCGTTACTCAAGCTTTCATACCTCGACTCTTCTGATATCTTTTTTATCTTAGCAGATTTTTTCTTTGATGTAATAACTCTATGTACTAAAGATGAATCTACATGTTTTGGAACATATTTTACGGGTTTTACTATGTTTTTAATAGTATTATCCTTTACAATTTCTTTTTTAAAAGATTGATCATAAAAAGTCGTCTTTACGTAATAACCTCCAAAAGCTATTATTGCTATAATTAATACTATCAGTAAAATGCAGCATAAAGATCGCATTTCACGCTCATCATCTGTTGGCTCTTCTTTTTCTATACAATTATCTGTAGCTGTAATATCTTTATTTTTTTCTTCTGTAACTTTTTGTATAATTTTATCTGATAAAACGCTTGAGTCTTCTTTTTGTAAAGATTCAGTAGTATTTTGACATGAAGTGATCTTGTCATTTAATATTTTTTCTTCATTATACAGAGTCTTATCTGCGTCTTTTTCCGAAAAATCATCTTTATTTTCATCTAATTTAGAAATAGTATTATCATTAGATGGCTCTACAGAACTTAAAATAGGGCTTTCTTTACATGATTTTTCACATATCTCTGCATTTTCTTTAATATCAATAGCGGTATCAGAAGAACTTGCTGCGGTTTTTTCTTTTAAAGTTTTTTCTAATGGTATTTTGACATTATCTTCTTCTATACATTCTTCATCATTTTCTGTATTATCCTCATTTTGGTCGTTTTCATCTTCAAATTCTACTCCATCATTCAAAACAACAGTATCAAACTGTGCAAAAGGCTTATTTACAATATCTTTCATTGCTTGGTCTGGCGTAAAAGATATTTTATCGTGTCCTTCTATAAGGACACGTTCCCCTGTATTTACATTAACACTTTCACGAGGTTTTACTGACTGCAATTTAAATGTGCCAAGCCCTTTTATTTTAACAGGATTACTATTTTTAAGTTCGTCTATAATGATATTAAACATTGTTTCTACAAACTTTATAGCATCTGCATTTGATAAGTTGTTTTTCTTTGCAATTGCAGTAGCAAGCATCTGGATAGAACTTTTTGCCATTATTCAGCCACTCCTCCTTTCTTTATATGTGCTTTTATAGTATTAGTAGGCTTAAAACTTAACACCAATTTAGGGGGTACAAGCATTCTTACTCCTGTAGCTGGATTTACTATAATTCGTTCCATACGCTTTTTTATATCAAACGATCCAAAGCCTGATATTTGAATAGGTTTACCTAATTCGAAAGATTTACCCATTTCATCGAGTAAAGTCTTAACACATTTCTGACTTTCTTCTTGTGTAAACCCCATTTGGTTAGATAACTTAGCTATGAACTCTTTATTATTCATTCGGTAAAAATTTATCTTATTTCTCCATAAAGATCGAACTCATCGGAACTTGTGATATACACATTATAGAATTCACCTACTCGCAACGTATCTTCTTTCATTGGAATTAAAACCTCTGGGTCTACCTCTGGTGAGCAAAACTCTGTACGTCCTACATAATAATCTCCTTCTTTTCTATCTATGATTACTTTAAAAGTATGCCCTACTTTAGCTCTTTCTATTTCTGTTGAAATATCCTGCTGGATAGCCATTAATTCGTTAAGTCGTTGCATCTTAACCTCTTCAGGAACATCATCTTCATAATGCTCTGCGCTATAAGTACCTTCCTCGCGGGAATAAGAGAAAGCCCCCATACGCTCAAACCGTGCTTGACGAACAAAATCTTTTAACTCTTCAAAATCTTCATCCGTTTCTCCGGGAAAACCTACCAATAAAGTTGTGCGTAAATGAATATTTGGTACACGACTACGTATTTCTTTTATCAGACTGAGCGTTTCTTGTTTGCTTACATGTCGATGCATTCTGTTAAGCATATTATCAGAAATATGCTGAAAAGCTATATCAAGATATTTACATACATTTGGCTTATCTGCTATAACATCGAGCAAACTTAAAGGAAACTGATTAGGATAAGCATAATGAAGGCGAATCCATTCTACTCCTTTTATATCAGCTATCTTTGAAATCAAATCAGATATATGGTGTTTTCCATCAATATCCACTCCATAATAAGTAAGCTCTTGCTCTATTATCTGAAATTCTTTTACGCCTTCCTTTACAAGTTGTTCTACTTCTTGCAAAACATCTTCCATTTTTCTTGATTGATGCTTTCCTGTAATAAGTGGTATTGCACAATAAGCACAATGCCTATCACAACCTTCTGCTATCTTTATATACGCATAATGGCGTGGTGTGGTAAGATGGCGTACACCATTGCATGAGGCTACACTGGCTTTGCCAAGATCTGTTAATAGCTGTTTATAGTTAAATTTACCATAAAATTTATCTACTTCAGGTATTTCTTTTTTTAACTCTTCCTTATAACGTTGCGATAAGCACCCCATAACAAAGAGCTTATTTAGCTGTCCTTTTTCTTTCCTATTAACAAATTCCAATATAGTATTGATGCTTTCCTCCTTAGCTGTTTCTATAAATCCACATGTATTGATAACAGCTATTTCTCCATCTGGCTTATCTGAATCATGGGTACATTTAAAACCATTAGCCTCAAACTGCTTCATAAGCAATTCTGAATCTACAAGGTTTTTAGAACACCCCATTGTTATAATATCTATCTGATTTTTATTCATATATCAATGAAAACGTAAGAAAGCAAACTTAACCCTTAAACAAACTATCTACAAATTCTTCTTTATTAAATAACTGCAGATCTTCCATTCCTTCACCTAAACCGATATATTTTACAGGTACTTTTAATTGATCACTAATACCTATAACGACACCTCCTTTAGCAGTTCCGTCAAGCTTTGTAATTGCTAAAGAAGAGATCTGAGTAACAGCAGCAAACTGTTTAGCTTGTTCAAAAGCGTTTTGTCCAGTACTACCATCTAAGACTAACATTACTTCGTGTGGAGCATCTGGTATGACCTTTTTCATTACTTCTTTTATCTTTTTAAGCTCATTCATAAGGTTCACCTTATTATGCAAACGCCCAGCTGTATCTATCAATACAACATCTGCATCATTGGCTTTAGCACTCTGTAATGTGTCGAAAGCTACACTGGCTGGATCTGCACCCATTTGCTGCTTTATTACAGGGACTCCTACTCTTTTCCCCCAAATATCAATCTGTTCTACTGCTGCTGCACGAAACGTATCTGCTGCACCTAAGTAAACCTTTTTGCCTGCTTGTTTAAATTGATATGCCAGCTTGCCTATTGTAGTAGTTTTACCAACTCCGTTTACTCCAACTACAAGAATAACATAAGGCTTTTTACCCACTAACATCTCACTATTAGCAATATCTCCGGTGTTGTTTTCTGATAATAAGTTAGCTATCTCGCTCTTTAATATAGCATTTAGTTCACTTGTTGAAACATATTTATCCCTTGCTACACGCTTTTCTATACGATGAATAATCTTTATTGTAGTATCTACACCAACATCTGATGTTACTAAAATCTCTTCTAAGTTGTCTAAAACATCGTCATCTACCGTAGATTTTCCTGCTACAGCACGTGCTAATTTAGAAAAAACATTCGCTTTTGTTTTTTCCAATCCTTTATCTAACGTATCCTTCTTACTTTTATTAAATAATCCAAATAAACCCATAATATGCTATTTTTATGCAAAGATAAATAAATCAGATGATATAACAAAACACCTTAATATATTAAATTATAAAACAATACCTGCTACTTTGATTTTTGACCTTTAGTGATGAATATTTATCATAAATATAAAAACACTAAACTAACATCATCTTTCACTATACAAATATTTATTTATTTGTGCATAAAAATTTACTTTTTTAGTTAGCAAAAGAGATGACATAATAATAAAAATAAATTATTTTTATCTGATTTTTAATTTATTTTTAGTACAAAAATAAATTATTTTTTATCATAATCAGTTCTCTTTTCCAAGAAAAAGATTCATTCTTATTACTATAAAACATTAGCTTCCTACACCTAAGAATTGTTATTTTTTACTGGATATAAGAAGTTTATATATTTTTATTGCTATCCTAATCAATAAAAATATATTAGCTACTAAAAAGTAAAGTAGTTTTTTATTTATTTCTATAAAACCAATTTGTGGTGATAAAGGGCTTTTTTATAAACTTTTTTTTATTTCCTAAATGGTATTTTCCAAATTTTATTACTAACTTTGTATATAATAGATTATACTTGTCTAAAGTAGGTTATAAGTGCATATATTACTCTTATTGCTTATCTTTAATAGTTATAATAGAAATAATATAATGGATATTTCATACTTTTGGGATAATTTTAAAAAAGATGACGGGTTAACACGTTCTCTTGGAATAGAATTTATTAATACTCCTGACCCTGATACTTTACAAGCAAAAATGCTTGTTTGCGATAAAAACAAACAACCCTTTGGAGTCTTAGCAGGCGGTGCATCACTATCAATGGCAGAGAACTTAACTGGTGTTGGCTCTATGGCAGTATGCCCTGGTTATATTGCTGTGGGGATAAATGTAAATGGAACTCATGTAAAGCCTGCATATATAGGCGATGTGGTTACTGCTTATGGCAAACTCGTTCATAAGGGTAAAACTTTACATGTTTGGCATGTTGATATAAAAAATCAGAACGGTGAGCTTATTTCTACAATACAAGTAACTAACTACTTAATGCCAAACCCAAAGCTATAAGTAAAATGTAGTTATTAAATAGTTATTAGTAATGCCCTCATTTTATAATTTTCTTTTAACAGAAAAAATACAGAAAGGATCATTTGCGCTTAGTCGCTTACCTTTCTCCGATAGTTGTACATGTTATTACCAAGCATCTCCACCTTCGGAATTTTACAATCTTAATAGTCTTAATGGAAAGAAGGGCTTTATCTTTGCTCCTTTTATAGCAAGTAAAAAATATCCTATTTTGCTTTTTGAAGATGCTGTATCCAAAAAGATCACGTTGCCCCCTTCTGGAGAAAAAATATTATTAAAAGATTTTGAAAATAAAGATATAGATATATCTTACACTAAAGCTTTTAATACATTCTATAATGCATTGCAAAACAACTTGTTTGATAAATTAGTTTTAGCTCGATATGTAGATATAAAAACATCACATATCAACCTTGAAAGCATTTTTTTAGAAGCCTGTAAGCAATATCCGCAGCAGCACATAATATTAGTATCTACACCACAATCAGGTATATGGCTTATGGCTACTCCTGAAATATTATTAGATAAAATAAATGGTAACATTTGGCATACTATGGCTTTAGCTGGTACTATGCATAAAGATAAATGTAACATAAAATGGTCTAACAAGAATAAAGAAGAGCACAACTATGTGGTTAAATATATTTTAAATTGTCTACAGCAATATAGCAATTCCATTAATGTTAGCGAGCCTTTTACTACTTTTGCTTCTAACCTCGCTCACTTACGAACTGATTTTCAATTTACACTTACTAATGAAAACAATATAGGAAATTTACTTTCAACCCTTCATCCCACTCCGGCTGTATGTGGTATACCTAAAGAAGCAGCTAAAGATTTTATTTTATCAAATGAGGGAATAGATAGGAGTTATTATAGCGGTTTTATAGGTCCACTAAATATAAACAATGAAACTCATCTTTATGTTTCACTTCGATGTATGCAAATAATGGACAATTGTTGTAGACTTTATGCTGGGGGGGGACTTTTATCAGAAAGTAAAAAAGAAAGTGAATGGCAGGAAACGGAAGCAAAGCTTCAGACAATGCTTCAACTTTTGCAACAGACATAAATAAAAGACATGTATAGTAGTAAAAAAAATGTAAATATCCTTACGTCGTTATTGTTATCGCACGGCATTCATACTGCTGTAGTTTGTCCTGGTTCGCGCAATTCTCCTATTGTACATAATTTATTGGAGACAAACGAAATAACCTGTTATCCTGTTACCGATGAGCGTTCTGCTGGCTTTATAGCAATAGGCATTTCTGAAGCTATTAATGCCCCTGTTGTGGTATGCGTTACTTCAGGATCGGCACTTCTCAATCTATCACCAGCCGTAGCTGAGGCTTATTATCGTAACATTCCTATCATTATTATCTCTGCCGATAGACCACAACAGTGGATAGGACAGAGTGATGGGCAAACACTTAAGCAGGCAAATGCTCTCAAACCAAATGTTCGCAAGCATATTAACATCTCTGAACCACGCACAGAAGAAGAACTATGGTATTGCAATAGATTAGTAAATGAGGCACTGAATGCTACCGTATCATACGGCGGCGGACCAGTACACATCAATGTACCGCTATCTGAACCTCTTTACGAATATAATATAACACAGCTGCCTAAAGAGCGTTATATATTTTTAGGAACAGCTGTTAGCGATACTGATAAGCTGGAATTATTAGCTAACGAACTATCTCGGGCAAGTAAGCCTTTGATTGTTATAGGGCAGTTAGATGCTGATGTTGCCGAAGCTTTGTCGGCTGATATTGCTAAAATCCATGAGCATTATGTTCTCTTGCAGGACAATCTGTCGTCAGGTGGCAATCCGTATGCACAACATCTTGATGCAGTCTTGACACGAATAGATAATGATACTACCTTTTTACCCGATTTCATTGTTTATATAGGTGGCACAATTGTTAGCAAACGACTTAAGCAATACCTACGAAAGGCACGAGGAATAACCTCTGTTCTTATTGATGAACACGGTGAGGTACGTGATGTTTTTATGAATCTTTCATGGGTGATACAAGCTTATCCAGCTTTATTTGTACACTTATTGGCAGCACATAGCAAACAGCATAAGGTAAATAATTATTATCAACAGTGGTTAACAGTGAGAAAAGCGGTGGCAGAACAAGCTGAAAGCTACCTCCCAGCCTATTCTCAGATGTTAGCAGTAAAGCTTTTTCATACATATCTTTATACATATAAAGGTAAGCATAGCCTGTTTTATGCCAATAGTTCTGCCGTGCGTTTAGGCAATATCTATTCGCAAGAATATATCCATGTCAATCGTGGGGTGAATGGTATAGAGGGGAGTTTGTCGGTCGCTGTAGGGTACTCGCTTAAGGATTCAGAGGCTGAGCAAGTATATTGTGTAATAGGCGATCTAAGTTTTTTCTATGACAATAATGCCCTTTGGAATATATGTTCTAAGCGTCTTCTAAAAGTGTTATTACTCAATAACGGTGGTGGCGGTATATTTTACCAAATGAAAGACCCTAAAAAATCACCTTATTGTGAAGAATATATAGCAGCAAGTCATCACACATCGGCTGAAGGTATCTGCCATTCCTATGGCTTACAATACCTTAGTGCGCATAATGAGGAGGAGCTGCGTGAGCAAATGCAGCGTTTTGTAACAAATACGGAAGGGGCTGTTCTGTTGGAAGTTTTTACTAATCCCAATAATGATGCACAAGTAATGAATGAATATTTTCAATGTATATTATAAAAAATACAAGACTAAAATTAAAATATAGAATAATAATTAAAATAGAAGAATATGCAAGAAAGAGAATGGAAACCCATTGAAGGGTTTAGTTTTGAGGATATACTCTTTGAGGAATTTAATCATATTGCAAAGATAACTATTAATCGTCCTCGCTATCGCAATGCCTTTACTCCCAAGACAGTATGGGAGATGTCTCAAGCTTTTAGTTATTGTCGCGAATCTCTTGATATTCGTGTAGTTATTCTTACAGGTGCTGGCGATAAGGCATTTTGCTCTGGTGGCGATATGCACGTTAAAGGTCAAGGTGGATATATTGGAACTGATGGTGTACCACGTCTAAATGTTCTTGATGTACAAATGCAAATACGTCGTTTAACTAAGCCTGTAATAGCCATGGTTAATGGTTATGCTATTGGTGGAGGACATGTTTTGCATATAATGTGCGATTTATCTATTGCTTCTGATAATGCTATTTTTGGACAGACAGGTCCTCGTGTAGGCTCTTTCGATGCTGGATTTGGAGCTTCTTATCTGGCTCGTATTGTAGGACAGAAAAAAGCGCGTGAAATATGGTTTATGTGTCGTCAATATAATGCTATAGAGGCTGAACGAATGGGATTAATTAACAAAGTGGTTGCTTTCGATCATTTAGAAGATGAATGTGTAGCATGGGCTGAACGCATGATGGAACATTCTCCACTTGCTCTTCGTATGATCAAAGCAGGATTAAACGCAGAATTAGATGGTCAGGCAGGTATACAAGAGCTTGCAGGTGATGCCACTATGTTATATTATAATATGGAAGAGGCACATGAAGGTGGGCAAGCTTTTCTTGAAAAACGTAAACCAGACTTTGATAAATATCCACAGTTTCCATAGTTTCTGAAAATGTCTTTTATATAAAAAGGCTATGTATAAAATAAATATTACTAAAAAGATTTTTCATTTTAAAGTTCCTGCCACTACTTCAAGGGGAGTATATCTTACACGTAAAAGTTGGTATGTAACTATACATGATACAGATAACCATCATATAAAGGGTATTGGTGAGTGTGCTACACTTCCAGATTTATCATGCGATGCCATGCCTGATTATGATTATGAGCATATCCTAAAACATTTCTGTAACGATATAGAACATACAGGGAAAATAAATTATACAGCACTAAGACCTTATCCCTCTATGCTGTTTGGACTTGAAACAGCAATGAAACAATTAGATAGAAAAGGAAGTTTAGACCTTTTTAATACTCCCTTTGGTAAAGGTGAGAAAGGGATAACCATTAACGGACTAATATGGATGGGGACTTTTGATGAAATGTTTCAGCGTTTAGAAGAAAAACTAAAATCAGGTTTTCATTGCATAAAATTAAAAATAGGATCTATTGATTTTACTAAAGAGTTAGAGCTTATAAAACATATTCGAGCATCTTTTACAAAAGAACAAATAGAGCTGCGTGTAGATGCTAATGGTGCTTTTTCACCTAATGAGGCTCTTTCACGTTTAGAAGCATTAGCTAAATATGACATTCATTCCATAGAGCAACCTATCAAACAAAATCAATGGCAAGAAATGGCTTTCATTTGTAAGAATAGTCCATTACCTATAGCTCTCGACGAAGAGTTGATAGGAATAAACTATATAGATAAGAAAAAAATATTATTAGATACCATAAGACCTCAATATATTATATTAAAACCTAGTCTACATGGTGGTTTGCAAGGCTCTCGAGAATGGATAAATATGGCAAAAGAACGCAACATTGGGTCATGGATAACATCTGCTTTAGAAAGTAACATAGGACTAAATGCTATTGCACAATTTACAGCAAGTATTTATGGCTCTGAACTTGTTACTCCACAAGGGTTAGGTACAGGACATCTCTTTATAGATAACATACCTTTACCTTTAGAAATAAGAGGAGATAAACTGTTTTTCTGTGGTTAATATTTTACATAAATATTTATAATAATGACCTTACACGATTTTTTATTAGAGTGGCATAATGATAAAAGTACGCTACTTGTGCATACCAGTGGCTCTACAGGTACCCCTAAAAATATGCTTGTAAAAAAACAGAATATGCTAAACTCTGCTAAAATAACTTGCGATTTTCTTAACTTAAAGAAAGACGACACAGCCCTTCTATGTCTACCTCTTGATTTTATTGCAGGTAAAATGATGGTAGTACGTAGCATAGAACGTGGATTGAAACTTATCTATGTAGAACCTAATGGACATCCTCTTTCTAACAACTCTCTTAGAGAATCAGGCTATTCTGGTGAAATAACTTTTGCGGCAATGATACCTTTACAAGTAGCCAACTCTCTCAAAGTTCCTTCTGAACGTAAACGGCTAATGGCTATAAAGAATCTTATCATAGGCGGTGGGGCTATAGATGTAAACATGGAGACTATTTTAAAATCGTTCCCTAATGCAGTATGGAGTACATACGGCATGACAGAAACTTTATCTCATATTGCCCTACGACCACTTAGTGGTGCTGCTGCAAGTGAATGGTATGAACCTTTTGATAGTGTAAAGTTATCTGTAGATTCAGACAATAGTCTAATTATTAACGCTCCTTTAGTATGCGATAACATACTTAAAACAAATGACAGAGTGGAGTTAAAACAAACAAAACAGGGTAAAACTCTTTTTCGCATTTTAGGTCGTAAGGATAATATTATCAATTCTGGTGGAATAAAAATACAAATAGAAGAAGTAGAAACCATTCTCAGACCATATTTATCGGCTCCTTTTGTAATTACAAAAAAGAAAGATAATATCTTCGGAGAAATAGTTGTTATGCTTACAGAAAACAATGATTTAGATGAAATTAGAAATATATGTAAACAATATTTACCAAAATTTTGGCAGCCTAAACATATTGCTCATTTAGCGCATATACCTCTTACAAAAAATGGCAAGATAGCTCGAGCAAAGGCAGAAACTATTGCTAAAGATATATAGGAAATGTTTAAAAGCTTATTGGTTTTGTTTTTTTTGATTTCAAATACTTTTTTACAATAAGAAAGGAAGCTCTTCCATGTTTTATTATAAAGCAAGAAGACCGAATTAGATAACAAGGATTTTACAAGACATCAATAATAAAAGACAAACTTTTATATGAAAGAGATATTATAGCTTAACCATACCTCTTTTTCTTTTATTTATTATTAGTTCTATCCTTATTAAATCACTATGCTAACTATTATTTTTTTATTCTAAAAGGGTCGATGATCTCACTCTACTTAAAGTTTCTGGCGTCATTTGAAGATAACTTGCTATATATACCAAAGGTGCACGTAATATAACCTGTGGACACAACTTGCAAAATCTTTTATATCTATCTTGCGCAGTCTCAAAGCGCACAAGATCGGCATGTATCTGAGAAGTTATTAGGCTTTCTTCCAAAATTTTTCTATAAAGTATTTGAATATTTACATTATGAAGTGCCACTTGTTCTAATCTAAATTTAGGAATAGCATATATAATAGTTGGCTCTAAAGCCTCTACTTGCAAAGAGGTAGGTTCTTCTTTAAAAAGACTCTCTATACACATAAAGATGGTATGATCTTCACCCAAGTGTTCTGTTATTTGTTTACCTTTTTTAAAATAGAACTGGCGTATCAACCCTTGTTCTATGTAATAAATGTTTTTACATACCTCACCCTCTTTAAGTATCATTTGCCCCTTTGCAAAACGCATGGGCTCAAGAATATTCTCAAGCACATTTAACTCTTCATGAGTCATTGTACTATACTTTCTTGCTAATTCTCTTGCAATGTTTCTAGTTTCGCTTATATCATCTATACGCATACAAAAACCTCCCCATAAAGTTATATTTTATTCTTAATCAAGTTTCAATACAGCAAGGAAGGCTTTTTGTGGAACTTGTACATTACCTACCTGCTTCATACGTTTCTTACCCTTTTTTTGCTTTTCTAATAATTTTCTCTTACGACTAACATCTCCTCCATAACATTTTGCTGTAACATCTTTTCGTACCTGCTTAACTGTTTCACGTGCTATAATTTTGGCACCAATAGCAGCCTGAATAGCTATATCAAACTGTTGTCGTGGGATAAGCTCCTTTAATTTTTCACAGATACGACGCCCAAAGGCTACTGCATTTGATTCATGCGTTAATGTAGAGAGAGCATCGACGGGCTCACCATTAAGTAAAATGTCAAGTTTAGCCAATTTTGAAGGACGAAAAGAATCAATATGATAATCGAAAGAAGCATAGCCTTTAGATATACTTTTTAGTTTGTCATAAAAATCAATGACTATTTCACCTAAAGGTAACATAAAAATTAATTCTAACCTATTGCCACTAACATAATTTTGGCTTATTAGCTCGCCTCGTTTATCAAGACATAATGTCATAATAGGACCAATAAAATCGGAAATAGTAATAATAGAAGCCTTTATATAAGGTTCTTCTATATGTTCTATCATGGTCTGTTCTGGCAATCCTGACGGGTTATGTACTTCTTTTTTATTACCTTGCTTATCGTATACCATGTAGCTAACATTGGGAACGGTAGTTATTACATCCATATTAAACTCTCTATCTAATCGTTCCTGTACTATTTCCATGTGCAATAATCCTAAAAAGCCACAACGAAAACCAAAACCTAAGGCTTGTGAACTCTCGGGCATAAACGTAAGTGAAGCATCATTAAGCTGAAGCTTTTCTAATGATGAACGCAAATTTTCATAATCATTAGGATCAATGGGATAAACACCTGCAAAGACCATAGGTTTAACCTCTTGAAAACCGTCTATAGCTTTCTCACAAGGATTATCTATATTGGTAATAGTATCACCGACCTTTACCTCAGTAGCATTCTTAATACCAGATATAATATAACCTACTTCGCCTGTAGATAGCTCCTTTGTTGGTTTCATATCCATTTTTAAAACGCCCACCTCATCAGCAATATATTCCATTCCAGTCTGTACAAATTTTACCTTATCTCCTTTTTTTATCACACCGTTTTCTACTTTACATAGTGTAATTATGCCTCTAAATGAATTAAATATAGAATCGAATATTAATGCTTGCAATGGAGATTTTAAATCACCTTTAGGAGCTGGCACTTTTTCTACAATTGCATCAAGGATAGCATCTACCCCCTCGCCTGTCTTACCACTTGCCAAAATAATATCTGCAGGTTCGCAACCAATAAGGTCAACAATCTCGTCTTCAACCTCTTCTGGCATAGCATTAGGCATATCTATTTTATTTATAACAGGAATAATTTCCAAGTTATGTTCTATTGCCATATAAAGATTTGATATTGTTTGTGCCTGCACACCCTGCGTTGCATCAACAACAAGCAAAGCACCTTCACAAGCAGCAATACTTCGAGATACTTCATAGGAAAAATCAACATGACCTGGAGTGTCTATAAGGTTAAGAACATACTTATTACCATTCTTTTTATATTCCATTTGTATGGCATGACTTTTAATAGTAATACCACGCTCTTTCTCCAAGTCCATATTGTCGAGCATTTGACCTTGCGTTATCTGAATAGTATTTGTATGCTCTAATAATCTATCAGCTAAAGTTGATTTACCATGATCGATATGAGCTATAATGCAAAAATTTCTGATATGTTCCATTGATACATAATTGTATATATACCTGCAAAAATAACAATAAAAAACGAAAAACTAAAAAAAGGTGTAGTTTTTTATATGAAATAATTTAATAATCGTTCTTGAAAACTATCCTACTTGTTGATAATAAACAAAATAACCTATTTTAAATTTACGTATTCCTATAATATTTTCTTATTTTATAATATATAGCAAATTGACAATATATGAATATTCTCCAAACATAATTATTTTGATAATCTTGAGAAAAAGTTCTATCCCGAGCTTTTTCTCCACACAACAAGTTAACAAAAAAGATAAATAAAAAATTGTTTTAGTTGTCCTTTGTTTCTTCTATAAGAGTTCTTTAAAGACTATATTAATATTATAACTTACATTTGCTATATAACTACATTGCATTTAGTACTTAAGCATACTAATAAAAACAAAAATATAGTTAAGTTTCTTTTATATCGCTTACGATAGTGAGAAAAATATATACCTTTGTAAAAATTACAATAATATTTCAATAACAAAAAAATAATACGAAAATGGAAACAGTTTACAATTTTAGTCTTCCTGACAAAAAAAACAAAGAAGTATGTCTTTCTGAGTATAAAGGTAAAGTACTTCTTATAATTAATACTGCTACAGGTTGTGGTTTTACTCCACAATATGAAGAATTAGAAGCTCTTTACAAAAAACTAAAAGAGAAAGGATTTGAAATATTGGATATTCCTTGTAACCAATTTGGACATCAAACTCCAGGTACTGATGAAGATGTAACAAACTTTTGTACTACAAAATTTGGCACCGATTTCCCTCAATTTAAAATATCTGATGTTAATGGTGAAAACGAGCTTCCTCTCTTCACATGGTTAAAGAAAGAAAAACCTCATGGCCTTGGCAAATATGAAGATAAATTAGCAGCTATTATGGAAGATCTTTACAACAAAGCTAATAAAGTGCCTCGCAACGAAACAGATATAAAATGGAATTTCACCAAATTTTTAGTAAATCGTGAAGGTAATGTTGTTGAACGTTTCGAGCCTACATATAGTATTTCTGAAATAGAAAACAAAATTAATTCTATAATATAAAAAATATTACTGCACGGTAAAACTTTTATTAATTTTAATCAAGTAGGAGATAAACACACTAATTATAGATGCTTGTCTCCTACTTTCATATATAATAACCTCTTATACAACACAGTACGGAACTTTCATATATAGAAATATCTATTTGAGATATCATTCAATATATTAACCATTTAAAATAACATATCCTTTCTAAAGTATATTTTCTCGGATTATAATCCTATTACGTGTTAATTTATTAGAGCTTATAAAGTCCTATGCTCTATATTTGGGATAATTCAGAAGCTATAATCTGAAGATGCACATTTTTGATAAACTTTTCCCAGCTTACTCCTTTTAAAATATACATCTAAAAAGATGAAATCTTTTTGCATAAAAAAAGAGGTTGTGTCAATTTTGACACAACCCCTTTTCATATTTTCTTATTCCTGACCTGGAATGATTAATTTATATCCCTTACCATGAATATTAATTATTTCAATATTAGGATCTGGTTTTAAATGCTTACGAAGTTTGGTAATATAAACATCCATAGACCTTGCATTAAAATAATTGTCGTCTATCCATATTGTTTTTAAAGCATAATCACGTTGTAATATCTCATTAGCATGAGCACATAGCAATGCTAAAAGTTCATTTTCTTTCGTTGTTAACTTTGTAATTTTTACAGGGTCGTTATCAAGAGTAAGTAATTGCTTCTGAGTATCAAAAACAAACCTACCAAGAGTATATAAAGTTTGCTCCTTTACTTTTTTACCTCTAACTCTACGAAGTATTGCTTCAATACGAAAAACTAGCTCCTCCATAGAGAAAGGCTTTGTAATATAATCATCTGCACCGATCTTAAAACCTTCTAATATATCCTCTTTAAGCTGCTTAGCTGTTAAAAATATAATAGGTATTTCTGCATTAACCTGACGAATTTCTGTAGCTAAAGCAAAACCATCCATCTTAGGCATCATAACATCTAACACACAAATGTCAAACTTACTCTTTAGAAAAGCCTTAAAACCAGCTTCCCCATCAGGACAAAGTTCTGCCTCATACCCTTTAGCTTGTAAATACTCACTAAGAAGAGTACCTAAATTCTCATCATCTTCACACAATAAAATTTTTAATTTCTCATCCATATCGCTTAAACTTTAAATGTTATTATTTCGTTTTACTAAAATATATTTATCTTTTATTTTCATCTTCTTGATCATGAATAACAGGTAACTTTATAACAAACTTGGTACCTTTACCATAATCACTAATTACTTTTATATCACCTTCATGCAAATCTATCATTCTCTTAACATAAGCTAAGCCTAAGCCAAACCCCTTAACATCATGTCGATTACCTGTATGTACACGATAAAACTTATCAAAAATCTTTTTTAAATTCTCTTTTTTTATACCCATACCTGTATCACGAATAGAAAGATATAAATGCTCATTAGTATTCCATGTTTTCATATATATATTTAATGGCTCTCCTGATTTAGCATACTTAACAGCATTATCCATTAAATTAAAAATTACATTTTGAAAATGTGTTTCGTCAACATACATTGTTGAGTCAACAGCTTCTACGTCTGTATATACTTTACCTCCAGTATGCTCTACACGTAATGAAAAAGAATTAGCTATATTTTCTACCATTTCATTCATATCAGTATAAGTCTTCTTAAGCACAGCTCGCTTACTATCATATAAGCTCATTTGTAAAACTTTTTCTACAAGAAAACGAAGCCGCTTTGACTCATCAGCTACTACACTACTAAGATGATCAAGCATTTTTGGCGTTTTGTTAAGAGATTTATCTGTTAACATCTGTGCTGCTAATGAAATACTTGCAATAGGAGTTTTAAGCTCATGGGTCATATTATTAATAAAATCATTCTTTATTTCACTATATTTCTTTTGACGAAATATAATAACTATAGTATAAATAAATGTAACCAATAAAACAAATATAAAAATAATAGAAGGTATCATAAACTGTACACTTGAGAAAATATAACTATTCATATCAGGAAAGTGTATCTTTATAATTCCCATCCTATTGACTGGATCATTTCGAAACAAAATTTGTGAATACGAGTTTTGCTCACCTTCTGATACATAATCCGGACAACGATATACCTCTCTTCCATCTTGGGTACTTACAGAAAAATGATAAGGAATATCTATTCCATTATTCATTAACTCCGCTTTTAAATCTTGATCTAATAATTTAAAATTTACTCTTTCTTTTAATGGCTTGTCTGAAGCAGAATACAATATATTATAAATAACCTCATCAAGCATAGCTTTTTTATATACATACCTATTTCTTACAATACCCTGTATATCACGTTTAGTTGCTGAAATAGAATTGCTGTCATTTCGTAAGATTAAAGCTTTTGGCGTAAGCGTTGGTTTTGTTCTCAATAGTTTGCTCTCGAAAGAAGAATATGGCTCTCCCTGAATATCAGAAGGCGGAACCTGATGAGTCTTTGGAGAAACAACTGATACCATTTTATTTTCATTACTATCTTTTTTCTCATGCTTATTTATATCACTTTCAAGATAACGCAAAGTTTCATTAAGTTCCATATTACGAGATGCCTGATATAAAGCACGACTTACCGATTCAGCAAATTGTTCTTTCTTCATGCTAACCATTTCTTCTATATAGTTAAACTGAATAAAAAGCAAACCAAGAAATGATAATCCCATAATGATTGCAACTGCCCAAATTGTTTTCTTACTCATAATACTATCTTTTCTCATCTTTATTACAACATATAATAAGAATAATACTTAAATATGTTAATAATGCAAATATAAACAAACCTAAGATAAATTAATAATCAAAAGTTAATAAAGTTGCTTGTTTTTTTATATTTTAACCAAATATAGTTATTTTGATTTATAAAAATCATATATAAGTCAATGTAGATACTTAAAACAAACAACTTATTAGATCTTCTTTTACAAGATTTTACTATATATATAAGTTTTCTGAAAACTAAAAATAATATATTAAACTCATAAAATTGATCTAAATAGTCATTCCTTATAAACCTAATATTCCTCAGATTTACAATATATTATACTCAAATTATTTGCTTATATTTTCATTTTTTTTTGACCTTTACATTATAAATCTTGCAGATATTTATGCTTAAACGTAAAGCTAAAATAGCTCTCTATGTTCTCTTCTTTAGAGGACATACTCAGTCTTCACCCCCCTTTCCAACTTAGTAATAAGATTGTTGGGAGCGTTTTGAAAATGCTTTTTCTCCATTGTATTGCAGCACTAACTGTCGCCCCGCTCCCCTATTCGCTTGATGTGTGTGGACTTTTAATCTTAAAACATTTGCGTGATGTATCAGATGAAATAGTGATTTCTCAATGGGGTGAGAATGCTTACTACCAATATTTTTGTATTGGACTTTAATTTATACCAAAATAACCCTGTAACGCTATGTTTTCTATTCATCTTCATAACGTTGTATAAGTTTCGGTGGGAATTTCTTGTTAAATTTAATAACCTCTTTAGTTAGTCCATACCAACCTTCAAAATTGAATAGTAGAATGCCTGTAGTACGCAATTGCTGGTCTTTATTAAGAATATCTTTTACATAAGGGTCTACATATCCTGTAACAACATTCGGAGTACCTATGCCGTTTGGACCCGTGTACGAGCAGAATGTAATAAACCATTCGGGAGCCATTCCTCCATACGCTTCACTAGCTTTAATCAAATTCTGGCGAACGAGGTTTACCTTATCACCTGCACGGCATTTATATGTATCCTCCACATGCAGCGTGGTAGTGGAATAATTAGTAGAAGCAAGCGTAGTAGAAAACTGTCTGTTATCAGGCCAACTTGTTATCCAGCCAGAGTTTGTAGAATACCAACCCTCACGGCTCACTATAAGCATCTTACCACGAATATCGCCCATAGTTAGATCCGGACTAAAAGCTCCTGCTATATATTGCTTAATATAAGGATCTGCATTTAAGATATTGCCTACTGCTGTACGATACCTATTACCACCATCATCATATTTTTTACAGTCACGCTTTATAGTCATGATAACCGTTTCAGAAGGGTGATCTCGTAAAAAATCGGCAGTAGCACGCAATACATCTTTATGAAACGTGCGGTCGAACACTACACTGGAGTGGCACAGCTTCAGCACATCACCATCAAGCACCAAGCGTATATCGAAGAAGCGTATGCCATTTTCAAGCTGCCCTTTGATATCTTTGTCTTGTGTCTTTACCCACCAAATACCTGAAGACCATGCTCCGGTATCGTGTGTTCCGGGTATGGACATCTTGCATATTAGCCGGTCGTCCTCCATATCCTGCATCCAATTATTTTGTTTGGTAGGCACTATAGAACGTAGCTTGGGCTTAAAAGTATAACTTTTACCAGCCTCTTGTCCTTGAGAATTGCTCATTCCATCTAAAGGTGTATGATATAACCACCATTCTGACCGTTTAGCAATAGCCTCTGTTTGAGGCACTATATAAAGGTCGTTAGAAAAACTTACATTCTTACCTACTGGCATTACCCAAAAGCCATATACTTTAGACATTTCTTTAGGCTTTAGAGTAATTGGCTTATCGAGCTTACATATTAAATCCTCTCCATTTTTTAGCAGAACAGGAACTACTATAGGCGAATCCTTTTGTTCGTCTACTTGCCATTTTGCTTCCCATACAAAGGGGGCAGCCTGCATCGAATTGTCTGTTGGCTTCATACGAAGTGCAGCTATATTAATATCTTTCTCCGTAGTATTAGCTATCTTCATACGAATAAAAGATCCTTGTGGGAGAAAATTTACTCGTGGGGTGCTCATATTTACGCCATCTTCCGTAGAAAGTGGTAACCACTTAGATAGATAAGGCATATCCCATCGTTGCTCTTTCCTAATAGTTATAGGTCGTGCAAAGTGTTCTCCGCTAAATATTACACAACGACTCTTCTCGTCATACTTACCTTGTCCAAGCAGGAAACAAGCCTCCCACTTACCTATTTTCTCATTATTAGGACATTTTATATCTGCGGTAAAATTATCACATCTTACCCCATTTTCACATCCTTTCCACACCACCTTTATACATCTTAATGGTATTTTAGGATTTTCATTTCTTATTAAGCAAAGCCCTTCTTCTACATCATCTGCTTTGAGGCGTAACAAAGGTAATGCTTGCTTATTATTAAAGTCGTACGCAAAAGCCCTCGTACTTTCCTTATTATCATTTTTAACTATAGCACCATCTACCTTAACATTAAGATATACTATATGAACCCCTTGCTGCTGTTCAGATTCAACATTATCTATATTATGGCTACAACTACAAAGCAACATATATATAGCAATAATAACCATACTCCAAAACATAAATAACACGCTATTTGTAATCACATCTTTAGCTATGCTATGAGCTGATTTATGTTTATTATTTTCAATTATGGACATTTTGTGTTTTCTCGGAATCATCATATCTTATCAATTTTTTAATGTAAATTATTTTGAAGAACACAAAGTTAGTAATTTATTTGCAAATATCAAAGAACATAATACCTTTATTAAGCATCTATCCCATATATATTAACTTTTATATACCTTATATATAAGGTATTTATATTTTAAAAACTTCAAAGACGTTTTCACCTTTATTGTCTAATTATTCTCATTGATTGATTTTAAATATTTTTCAAAAAAAGCTTATTCACTATTTACCTTAACCTTTTTTTATGTAACTTTGCTTTAAATTAAAATTAATTACACTATATGAAAAAGCAATATTTAGCATTAGCATTTACAGCTATAAGCATATCTGTATATGCGCAAAATAAAGAAAATAGCAATGCTTCTGATTTCCATTTTACTACTATAAAAGCTAACGCTATTACTCCTGTAAAAAATCAATATAAAAGTGGTACCTGCTGGTGTTATGCTACATTAGGATTTTTTGAAAGTGAGATACTTAAATCTACAGGTAAAACTTATGACCTTAGTGAAATGTTTGTAGCTAATAAAAATTATCTTGACGAAGCTATATTTCACACCCGTATGCATGGGTATAGTAGATTTTCAGAAGGAGGCAGTGCTGACGATGCTTTGGAAATGATTAAAACTTATGGGATAGTGCCTGAAAATGTCATGCCAAAACCTGGATCTTTGGTTGGAGATAGCCTTGCTAATTTTACCGAATTTTTTCCAGGACTTGAGAAGTATATGACTACTATAGCACAAGGAAATCATGAAGAGTTAAGCCCAGCATGGCAGAACAGCGTGCAAGGTATTATAGATTCTTATATTGGTAAATGTCCTCAAACGTTCACTTATAAAGGTAAACAATATACACCAAAAACATTTGCTTCATCATTAGGAATAGACTGGAACAATTATATTAGTATAACAAGTTTTACTCATCATCCATTCTATAGCTCTTTTGTAATAGAAGCGCCATATAAATGGAGAATGAAACAAAGCTATAATATCCCATTAAATGATATGATGAAGATTATTGACGATGCTATTGATGCTGGCTATACAATAGCTTGGGGAGGTGATGTTAGTGAAGATGGCTTTACACGCAATGGGCTTGCATTAGATGTAGATAACGACAAGATATCATCTATAATAGGTTCTGATGCTGCAAGATGGTTACAATTATCAAAGACAGAGCGAGGCAATAAGATAGCAAAGATAGGTATTAACACACCAGAAGTGTCTGTTACACAAGAACGCCGCCAAAAACGCTTTGACAACTGGCGCATGACCTACGATCATGTTATGGTTATTTATGGCAAGGCTAAAGATCAAAAAGGTAAAGATTTTTATATGGTGAAAAATTCATGGGGTACTAATAACAAATATAATGGTACTTGGTATATGTCTCGCAACTTTATTGCAGACAACACCATATATATATTCCTTAATAAGAATGCTATAAGTAAAAAGATGATGAAACAAATAAAACTTTAGTTTAACCTTATAACATAAAACTACTTATAAAAGAAAGATCCCTACCAATTGGAAAAAACACCAATTTGATAGGGAATCTTACATTAATTATTTTATAACAATTACTTTCTTATTCTGATAAAGGAACTGCAAAATAGCCCTTCTTACCTGTTGGATAAATACCTTGAATATAAAGCACAGGATATTTACTTGTGGAAGCCTTCTTTACAATACTTTGCAAGTCGTCTATAGTCTTAACAGGAGTATCATTTACATTTTGTATAATATAATCACGAGGAATACCTGCCTTTTTCAATGCACCATTATTTACCTTTATTACTTCTAAGCCATAATTAATGCCTAACTGCTGTTTCATTGATTTGCTAACTGGACGGAACTGTCCACCTAAAACATCTATATCTGCCTGCTCTAAAAGTTTTGTTGTACCTTGAGCATTTTTCAAAGTTATCAGCTTTTTAATAACCTTCTTATTACGCATATAAGTAATATAAACCTTATCACCAGGACGTTTTGCATTAATAGCTTGCTGAAGCTCTGACATTTTAGTAACTTTCGTTCCATCAAACTGAGTAATAACATCACCCTTCTGCAGCCCTGCCGCTGCACCATTACCATCATCATTTGTGATTTTATCTACATAAACGCCCTCATTTGTACCAAGGTCTACTGTTTTTCCATCATCTTTTTGAGCATTTATATAATCAAGCACATCACCTCCTTGAATACCAAGCATTACACGTTGTACACTGCCATATTTCTTTATATCATCTACTACCTTTATCATTATAGACGTAGGAATAGCAAAACCATAACCACTATACGATCCTGTCCTAGAATAAAGCATTGCATTAATACCTACAAGCTCACCTTTTGTGTTAACAAGGGCACCACCAGAATTGCCAGGATTAATAGCAGCATCTGTTTGTATAAAGCTTTCTATACCTCCTTGAGTAGCTCCTAAACCACGAGCCTTAGCACTTACTATACCTGCTGTTACCGTAGAACTTAAATTATAAGGATTACCTACTGCTATTACCCATTCACCTACTTTCAACTTTTCTGAATCACCTATAGGCAATACAGGCAAGTTTTTTGCATTAACCTTAAGCAAAGCCAAGTCTGTTTGCTTATCAGTACCTACTATTTTTGCACTAAACTCACGGTTGTCATTCAACGTAACAGTTAGCTCATCTGCACCTTCTACTACATGATTATTTGTTACTATATATCCATCTGAAGATATAATAACACCACTTCCTGTAGCTTCTTTCTTAGGAGTTTGTATCTGCTGACGACGCCTATTACCGTCCCCCTGACGCTGATCGAAGAAACCAAAAGGATCAAAAAAACCTCCAAATGGATCCTCATCAACTTCTACTGTCTTCGTCTTTGAATTCTGAACATATTTAATATGCACAACTGCAGGTAACGCTTTTTCAGACGCATAAGTTAAATCTACTGGCTGACCATAGGCTGCAACAGTAGTTGGAGCTGCGCAGACTTTAATAAAAGCCCCTGTTGATAAAGCAAGAGCAGAAAAGCAAGATGCTCCTACTAATAATTTTGAAAGATTTTTCATCTATAATTTAATTTATTTATTTGATTTTTCTCTTTTTATTTCTTATTCTTTAATCATCTTCTATTAATGATTATGCAAATATAAAGGCAAAAAACGTAATAAATACATAACACAACTAATCTTTATTCGATTTTAACACTTACAATTTAACAATTAACGGCAATTAAAAAGCACCACATATAATTTTAAATTCATTTATAATTACTCTTCTGTTAAGCTGAATATAAATCCTTACTGTTTTATCTTACACATTAAAAACAACAATAATACAGCAGCTAATTAGAATCCCTTTTTTCTCGAAATATTTATATAAAAACAATGTAATATGAAAAAACTCACTACCCTTTCTCAGAGTAGTGAGTTTCACTTTATAATAATCAGATTATTATTAATTTTAAGTCAGGTTAAATAAACTTTTTATCCATATGTGCTACATCATGATTTTCCTGATGTTCCCAATCTTTTAATATATCACGCACATTCTTCTCTTCTTCTACCTGCTCATCAACATACTTAGCTATAAAATTTTGAGAAGCACGATCATTCTCTTTTTCAGCTACTTCTGCTAAGTTATAAATCAATTCGGTTACATGCTGCTCATGCTGATAAACATTTTCAAAAACAGATTTTTCATCTTTCCATGAAGTAGTAACAGCATCAATTGCACCTAACACTACTTCGCCTCCACGATCAAAAACATAATTAGCCATATCTGTAGCATGTTCTCTTTCTTCTTCAGAATGCTTAAACATATAATTTGCAAAGCCTTTCCAGCCTTCCTTTTGAAACCAAAAAGCCATTTGCAAATAAAGATTAGAAGACCACAACTCAGATATAATCTGCTGGCTAAATGCCTCTTGCATAGTTTTACTTATATTCATAACTATCTATTTTTTATTATTATAATGATTTGTATTATCCTACTACAAAGGTAAAAAATATTTTATATTAAACAAGTTATTCTACACAACAATATTATTCAAATCATAGAATAATAACAATCTTTATATTTTACTATTATGTTTTTACATAAAAACATAATCTACTATAAAATAAAAGAGCATTCTCTCAAAACGAATGCCCTTTTATTTCATCTATAATTCTATTGTTATCATGCCTCAATTCTAATTGAGATTTAAGCTCTTTTTTATAGCTTCTATCTTTTCTTTTGCATGACTGACACAATTATTATAATCATTAGGAGAAGTCATGTTTTCTTTTATTTCAAGATAGAACTTAATCTTAGGCTCTGTACCTGAAGGACGAACACTAACCTTATTACCATCTTCGCAAAACCATTGCAGCACATTACTTGTTTCTGGCATATCAATTTTTTCCTTTGTACCATCGGCTTTTATAGCTTCCAAAGTTTGATAATCCTTCCATATTGCTATCTTACTACCTCCAAGTTCCTTAGGTGCCTTGGTACGGAAATTCTGCATCATTTGCTGAATTTCATCTGCACCTGTCTTTCCTGGACGTTCTACATTAATGGTATATTCATAACTAAAACCATACTCCATATAAATATCCATTACTATATCATATAAAGTCTTGCCATGATCTTTAGCATAGGCGCATATTTCAGCCAAAAGACAACATGCACTAACTGCATCTTTATCACGGCAAAAGCTCTCAGCCATAAAGCCATAGCTTTCTTCTCCACCACCTATATAATCTTGCTTACCTTCTGAAAGCGCAACTTCACGTGCAATCCATTTAAAACCTGTATAGCAATCACGCATTTCTACATGTTGCTTCTCTGCTATTTTACGGATAACTTCAGTAGTAACAATAGTTTTAACAATAAAATCGGTAGGCTTTAATAACCCCATAGCTTTACGGTTAGTTAGAATATACCACAAGAAAATCAAACAAGTCTGATTACCATTAATCAATACCCACTCGCCATTACTATTTTTACAAGCCATACCTACACGATCAGCATCAGGATCTGAAGCCATAAGAATATCTGCATCTATCTTCTTAGCATCACGTAAACCTAACGTAAGAGCCTCTGCTATCTCTGGATTAGGACGGTCTACTGTAGGAAAATTCCCGTCTTTTACCATCTGTTCCTCTACACAATGTATATTATCAAATCCCCAAGAACGTAAGGCACGCGGAATCATCACACGTCCTGCACCATGTAAAGGAGTATATACTATTTTTAAGTCATGCTGATTCTTTATAACTGAAGGATCAATGCTTACTGTTTTTACTGCATCTAAGAAAAGCTTATCTATATCTTCTCCTATTATTTGAATAAGCTCTTTTTTACCTTCAAACTTTACATCTTCTACTCTTACTTTATTAACCTCTTCTATAATACCCTTATCATGTGGTGCTAATACTTGTGCCCCATCTTCCCAATAAGCCTTATATCCATTATATTCGCGAGGGTTATGACTGGCTGTGATATTAACACCTGCTTGTGCTCTAAGATTGCGAATAGCAAACGAACATTCTGGGGTTGGACGTAAATCTTCAAATAAAAACACTTTTATACCATTTGCTGAAAAGATGTTAGCTACCGTTTCTGCAAAAAGACGTGAGTTATTACGACAATCATGACATACTACAACACTTATCTGTTCTCTTTCTTTGAAATTTCTTTTCAAATAATTAGCAAAACCCTGTGTAGCCATTCCCACTGTATAAATGTTCATGCGGTTAGAACCTGCTCCCATTATACCACGTAAGCCACCTGTACCAAACTCTAAATCTTTATAGAAGCTGTCTATTAAACAACTCTTGTCTTTAGCCTCTATCATTTTTTTTACTGCCAAACGTGTCTCTTCATCAAAAGATGGCGACATCCATGACTTAGCTTTATCCTCACATTGCTCAATAAGTTTTAAATCTTTTGCCATATTGTTACTCTTTTATAATTATTTATCATTCTACTTGCAAATATACAAATAAATAACCAAATACAAATAAGCATACATATTTTCCTTTATCAAAAAATACTATTGAATTTCATTTATAAGTCTATCTGATATGACAGATATTTTATTACCTTTGCAATTATTTTTTATCAATATAAAAGACTTATTATAATATGAACTTTGAAGGCGTTTTCCTTGCAATTTGTACTTTTATTATTATCGGCTTATTGCATCCTATAGTAATTAAAACTGAATATTATTTTGGCACTAAACCATGGTGGTTATGGTTAATTGGAGGATTAGGGTGTTGTGTAGCTGCCTTATTTGTATCTTCTATATTTTGGTCTGCCTTACTTGGAGTAACAGGTGCATCATTGCTTTGGGGTATTGGCGAGCTATTTGAACAAAAAGAACGTGTAAAAAAAGGATGGTTCCCTATGAATCCTAAACGCATTAAAGAATATAATGAAAAGAATAATAAAGATGTGAAACGATGAAAACTATTTTGATAGTTGTAGGTAAGACTGTTAACAAAATATTCCAAACAGGAATAGATGATTACACTAATAGGATAGGGCATTATATGCCTTTTTCTATTATAACTATTCCTGAATTAAAAAATACTAAAAACCTAACTATAGATCTACAAAAGAAAAAAGAAGGAGAACTTATCTTAAAAGAAATACAACCAACAGATACTATTATTTTACTTGATGAAAAAGGTAAAGAATTTCGTTCAACAGAATATGCTAAATGGCTTAAACAAAAGCAATCTATTTCCAGACGTTTAATATTTATAATCGGTGGTTCATACGGCTTCTCTAAAGAGATTTACGAACGTGCTAATGAAAAGATTTCTCTTTCTAAAATGACATTTTCACACCAGATGGTACGCCTTATATTTGTCGAACAACTTTACAGAGCTTGTACTATTCTTAAAGGTGAGCCATATCACCATGAATAGACATATATAAGAACACTATAATACAAAAAATATAAACATATGTTGTCTCAGTAACTATTTTTTAGTACTTAAATACTAACCAAACATATTCTGCAAAATAACAAAATATATAACCACTATATCTTAGTTATTTCTGTTCTCTTTTATAATAAAATGCTATATATTGTATTATATAATATCATTGCTAATGTATAAATAGTAATATTTTATAAAATTGTGGGAAGGACATAAAAAAATACATAAAACTTTTCTGAGTTAAAGATAAATTATTATTCTTCTTAACTTTCTTCCAATATTTATTATGAACCTGCTTAATAATAATTTCTACAAGATTTTCAAATTTTGTACCTTTAGCATAATATCTTACACTAAACATGCATCGATAAAGTTTCCATAATGCCCACGCCTCATATTTTATATGTCCTTCAACTCTTTTTACTGCATTTGCATAAGTATTAATAGAATAAATAAACCTACTCTTTATTAATTTATTATCAATAATATCTTTGTGAGTAATAGAGTTTGGATTTTGATAATAATAATATATCATTCACACATATTGCTCTTTTGCTTTTCAAAAATACTTTAAGATTATACTCAAAATCTTCTGACACAACGTCTTCAAATAAAACATCACATATATTTTCTCTCTTATATAGTTTATTCCATACTGCCAAATATTTCATTTCAATGCCAGAAGGGGCAAATAGCCCATATATTAAGCTTTCCTGCTCAAATATCTCTCCCCCCCCCCACTAAGGCAGGTATAGGCTCTGTATGGGCCTGTATCAGCTTATAATTGCACATAGAGAAGTCATAATCTCCATTATGTAAAGCTTCAAACAATTTTTCTAACATTTGTGGGTGTAGCATATCATCACTATCTACAAAACAAATATAATCTCCATTTGCTTCTTTAACTCCTATATTACGCGCCTTTGCAATACCTTCATTAATCTTGTGAATGACCCGAAACCTTTTATCTAACTGACAAAATTTATCACATATTAAACCAGATTTATCCATAGAACCATCATCTACCAATATAACTTCTATATCAGTATATGTTTGTTTCTGAATACTTGATAGACAATAAGTTAAAACTTTCTCTACATTATATATAGGAACTACTACTGTTATCATTGCTTTTATATATCATTAATAATATTAGGCGTATAGCTCATTTTGCAGGATGATTTTGAGAAGTATGTATCCTATAGCTCAAATTGCAGGATGATTTTTTCC
>NZ_JBWPJP010000017.1:0-55089 GCF_056583855.1 Prevotella sp. C0209C1
TTATAAAGGTGTGAAAGGAGATGCTATCAATGTATTATTAGTTGCGGCAGCATATAACTTCAAAAGAGCTATGAGAGTTCTTTTGTACCTTATAAAAAGAATCAGCATAAAGCTTGTCAATACAAACTTTATGCTGAAATATAGTTTTTAAGGGACGACTAAATAAGGCTTGAATCGCATTATATGGAGTTTTGTCGTGCTTCTTCGCAGTTTCTACAATCGAATGAAGTTCAAGGAAAGCGTCTGCTCCGAAGTCTGAACGAAATGTACAGGAGTTCTTCAGTTTGATTTTTAGCTTGCGTATTCCACGTTCACTTCCATTATTACCTTAGTTCGGGATAAGAAAACGCAAAAAAGTAAATAAAGAATAAGGTAGTCTCATAAATATTTTGTACCTTTATAGTTAATAATCAAACAGTTATAAATATACTTATGCAGACTACCTATTATAAAATTAGAGAATTATTCTGTGTTATAGATGATTTTTGCAAACATTTTGAAGCTGAAAATGGCGGGAAACTGCTTTTAGGTGACGATACCACGAAGCGTAGAAGGCGTAAGGCTTCCTTGTCCGACAGCGAAATCATGACTATTTTATTGTATTTCCATTTCGGAACATTTCGTAATTTCAAGCACTATTATCTATTCTTCATCAAGGGGACTTTTAAGACGTACTTCCCTAACGCTGTCTCTTACAACCGTTTTGTTGAACTTGAAAGTAGAGTGTTTTTCCCTCTTATGTTCTTTCTTAATCTGCGTGCATTTGGAAGATGTATAGGTATTATATTTGTTGACTCAACAATGATTCCTGTATGCCACAATCTTAGACGCTATGCCAACAAGGTGTTCAAAGGTGTTGCAACAAATGGGAAAGGAACAATGGGCTGGTGTCACGGATTCAAACTTCGTCTGGCATGTAATAACAGAGGGGAAATCATAGCTTTCGTTCTTACTGGAGCAAATGTCAGTGACAAAGATACAAAGGTTTTCAAGGTTCTTGTCAAACGTCTGTATGGCAAGCTGTTCGCTGATAAAGGATACATATCACAAAAACTTTTTGACTTTCTTTTTGAAGATGGTCTTCAGTTGGTGACGGGGCTCAGGGTAAATATGAAAAACAAACTCATGCCTTTTATGATAGAATGATGCTGCGCAAAAGATATATCATAGAAACCATCAATGATCTTCTGAAAAACACTGCCCAAATTGTACATTCACGCCATAGGTTTGTGACAAACTTTATCATGAATCTTGTATCTGCCTTGGGGGTATACTGCTTCTTTGAAAACAAGCAAGAAGCTCTCCAGGGATATTGCATAGAAGACACTAAACAGTTAGCGTTGTTTTAAGCAACATTTTTTATCTAAATCATATCCCATTCATGATAGAGTGGGATGTATTATCGTGCACATGATTCTAACAAGGAATAATGCTCCTAACTTATCAAAATATAGACGGCTTAACTCGAACTGGGGTATTTATTATATTGAGAAAACAAAGATAACCAAAAGGGCTGATGCCTCGTGAGATGTGTCAGCCCTAATTTATTTTGTTTGAAAAAGTTTTACCGGACAGCAATATACTTCATTTTAATGATTTTTTAGGTCTAACAATCAAGAAGGGGCTTGCTCGTGATGAGTCGGCCCCTTCAATTATGCAACCCTAATTATTATTTTTCACACAAGATTTTTCGAGCCACTCATACATCTTCTTGCCATGTTCGATAATCGTGTCTTTATTCCAACCAGATGGATAATCCTTATGAATCATCAATAGCTTCAAACTTTCTATAGTGCCTGATTTCGAACCATTATAGTAAGACTGAACATGTGCGGTCTTTATTTCATAAGATGCATTGCTCAAAGCTGAATTGAGACCTTGCGAAATCATCACGAGGTTGCCAAAACTATCCCGAAGCGTGGTATCTTCAGCTGTATCACCCCATTTTATCGTTGAGTCTGTTTGTGGCGTTTGAGGAGCAACATGTTCAATGCTACGATTTCGCTTGAAGATATAGTTTTCCACAATATTCAATTCTGGAGAGTCTTTGTCGAACAACTCCTTTCGATGTTGCCAGATATAGAAATCTAAGCGCCAGAACCAATATCGGTTGTCACCATTATAGGTAAGATCTTCGTAAGGTGGTAACGGGAACTCCTTATCAATGATGTCAAGGAGTGATGCTTTGAATTGTTCCACATTTGGCATTCCGTATTTCTCCACTTCGTCCATTAACCAGTTGAACCATCTGTAATGGGTATAGTTAGAGGATGACACAAAAATCATGGATTGAAGCATCATTAGTTCCTTTAACGCTGCGTTGTCTTCATCTTGATTTAAATCCAAAGAATAACCATAGTCTGTTGGACGAACGAAGCATATGTCAAGTGCTAAACGGGCTCTTACGAGATTTTCCAAAAAAGTCTTGATAGCCTCTTTATTCACATCATTACCGCTAAATGGCAAGTATTCTTCAAAGATACTTAGTAAGTTGCTCGGCTTGAAAAAATCATTTATTTTACAATTAATCTTCTTATCCAACTGACGATAGAGCACTTGAAGCAATAAGTACGGAAAAGACAAGGAACACCGAGAATCTTTGTTAATCTCGCGCTCCGTTTTTGGAGCCGAAGCAGATGGAGAAATTTGAGCTATTGGAAGCTCATTTTCAGCCTCCTCTAGTTGTATGCCGTTAATGAGATTGTTACTAATAATTTCTGCTACAGACGCTTTTAGTGCCTGACGCTTGTTTTCCGCAAGGTTTTCATCCTTTCTTCTTCTAATCAACAACGTATCAACATCTGAAATCTTATTCCAAAGCACCATGTACTTATCAATGTCTCCATCTAAGCAGCTCAATAGTTTCACTTTGAGAATTTCATGTTGCTCAAGATTCTTGCCAGAGGTGTTCATACGTTCAAAGTATTTGTTGAGGTCTCTAGGACTGTAGCCATCAGGTAGGTTTGAGATGAAGAAGCTCAAATGATAGTACACATATGAAGCAAAAGCTTTCTGATCATGTAATGGAAATTTTTCCTCATCCTGTATAAATTGTTGTATCTGCAAATACCCATTGGCCATCTTGTCATTCTGAGATTTTCCAAAATCCTCTTTATCCAAATCTATTAAAAAACCGAGATAGGTATTATCCAACGGACGGGCGGTAAAGTTGATACGCACTTTATTATCCACGATGAGGAACTTTTTCCATTCGTCATCGTAGACTTGTAGGACACTTCCTAACAGTATCATTACAGTGAATCGCTGTTGTCCATCCACAAGTTCATTGTCTTTGGTCGAGGTGAGCATTCCAATATAATAATCGTCTTTGCCATCTGAGAGTTCAAACGCTTTTTTTAAGTCCTCAAGAAGCGTAACAATATTATCCGTGTCCCACTCAAAAAGTCGCTGATAAATTGGAATAGAGTAGAAAAGTTTATTTTCGGTAATGGTATGTGGTGTATAATTCATCGATTTAAATTTTTAAAGGATTCAACAATTATCTTGCTTTTCAAACGCTTGGCGATGTTTGAGGCTTTCAGTCTCATGGCACGCATTATTGGCGACATGTTTTGCCGCGTTGGATAAGAAAGCTCTTTGGCAATGTTTCTTGCTTTGGCAAGGAAGAATGTAGGTGAGGTGGCTTGGTCGATAATGAGCACCAACTCGGAATCACTTGCATACTGTACTATTGATGACTTAATTGCTCTCTGACTAACATATCGATGTTGAAGCAGAATGCGCATTATTACGACAAGCGCATCTGATAGATAGAAATTGCCAAATTTGAGGAAATAGCAGAACAGGATGCTTTCAATGATGTCGCGATACCATTGATGGCTGCCGCCTTGGATAGTTGCGTGAAGCGTTTTGTATTCTATCGTTTGGTTGAACTGGTGATACTTGCTTAAGTGCTGTTCAACGTATGAGAAGAAATGCGTTCCACCTTGGATGGGCTCATTGAAGTAGAATCGTTCACCAAAAGGAGGTATTTCTTCAACGATTGGTGCTGCTTCATATTCTTTCTTCACTCTGTAGTTGCTCATACTATCGTCACATTCTTTCTTACGCATCCATCTTCTGAGGCGATAGATATAAGTATCAAGCGTTCGTACATAGTCAGGCACAGTTGTTTGATTATCATCTTGCCTACCATTTTCTATCATTTTGTTCCAGATTTCAGCGACAAGTTTCGATTGCTGCTCGCAAGTAGATGGAATATATCTGAGGTGATGTGCTTTCAAAAGATCATAATCAGTGAGTTCAACACCACGGGAGTTTTGATTAGAGAAGAAAGTATAAGCTAAATCGATAGAGGTGTTTTGAAGAACAAGTACGCTAAATTGTAATTGGCATAACAACTTCTCGCTCAGTTCTCGTAAGCTCAGACGGTGTTGCACATACTCATGAATGAGATGTTTATTATAAGCTACATAATCAATGGAGCGTTGAGACGAAAATTTTTCATTAAGGAGACTAGTATTCACACCTATTTCAGATAGAAGTAGCGCTAAGGTGACAAGACGTTGCTGTCCGTCTATTATATCATACTTACCGCCATGTGCATGAAGAATAATAGTACCTAAACGATAAGGCGTTTCGCTGGTATTACTGATATGCTCAAACACGTCGTCGAGTAGACATTTCACATTGCTTTCTTCCCAACAATAGATTCTTTGATAATTAGGGATAGACAAAGGAAGACGTAATACGTTATCCAAATTTTGCTCAAAGATATCAACTATTTCGTCTTGAGGCAGTACACCATCACAGGCTATTGTTTTCACATCTGCAGGCATCGTTGATGCAGAACACTTCAATAGTCCATCAAAAAGTTCCATCATATAAGTCATGATTTGGAACAGTTCATTTATTGAATTTATTTTCTTAGAATGTTGGCAACGATAACCATAAGTCCACTCAGACCATGTTAGTTCTTCACAGTTTTGTGTCGCATTCATTAGTCGATCAATTAGGGCACCGTATTTAGCATCCCAATCTCCTTCAAAATGAAGCTCCACGCGACCGTTCCAATGGCTATCAATACGATATTCATAATGTAAATCATCGTCATAACCATCAATAAAGATTTGGATATGACGTGATGTCTGCCATGACCCTGGTGGACTCCAGGAATCTATCTTATAGCTACAAAAATGTTTTTTGAGCTCTTTTATGCTCCAATTGTTTATATATAGCATAGTATTTCTGTTACATTTGTTCTTCTAATTCTTTGAGATACAGCCGTGCGCACATCTCCGCATCATCGCCGGCACGGTGGTGGGTACCTTCAGGGATGCCGAGCTGCTCACACAGGTAGTCGAGGGTGTTGCAGCCGAAGTCGTACACCTGTCGGGCTGTCTTTAACGAGCACTGCCAGTTGATTTCGGGTAAATGCAGACGATAAAGTTTTGCAGAGTGTTCAAGGCAGCTGCGGTCGAAGGGAGCGTTGTGCGCTACGAAGGTGTTAAACTCATCGAGGTATAGGCGCTCAATCTCTTCCCAAACTTCTGGGAAGGAAGGTGAATTCTCTATATCTTCAGGTCGAATGCCGTGGCATTGCATGTTCCAGTAGCTATATAGATTTTCTTCTGGCTGTACCAACCAAGAGCGAGTTTCTACCACTTCGCCACCCCGTACCACGCAGATGCCCACCTCGCAGATGGAGGCATGTTTAGGTGTAGCCGTTTCAAAGTCGATGGCGATAAAATTTAATCTGTCTTTCATTGCTCTTTCTCTTTATAGTACGACATCAGGTTCTTGGCAAAGTTGCGCATCTCATTACGCACCGATGCCGGCTCAAGTACTTCAATTTGATCGGCCTGAGCCAATAGGGCCTGATATAGGTCATAGTTTGGGCGTACGGTCAGCTCAAAATAGGAAGCTTCATCATCCTTCAGTTCTACAAGCTCACGTTGCGACTCGTGTATTGGTAGGGTACGAAGATAATCAGGACCACCATTGTAGGCTTTCAACATAACTCTTATGGGCTCTTCTTTAGAATGGATGATACCACAGCATCCACGGAAGTATTCATCGATGTCGAAGTCTTCCTTCATCTGGAAAGATGAGCCTGTAGGATGTCAGTCGAGAATGCGGTCGAGTGCATAGACCATATATACATCTTCTGGACGGTCGCCACTATCTTCTTTGTTTTTTTGGCGATTGCGATTGGAGTAATACGGACTTCGAGCCAATACATACCAACGACGCTTCACTACTTTGAGGTAGTAAGGCTCGATGTCGAAATACCAAGGCTCAGGTTTTCCAAAACCTTGATGCGTGACATTGAGCACCTGATTATTACGCATCGCATCGGTGATGACATTGAGCCATTTGTGACCAGAAGGAACATTCTCGAAAATGATACGTCCTTTCAGTTTTCGATCTGCCTGAATCTGATTCATAGCCGTATAGGAATCAATGAGTCAAATGCGAAGATTATCTTTCTCCAAGTCTTCGGAATGGTCGATATAATACTTATAACCACCCTTGATGTCACAAGCGATTTCCACCTCAAAAATGTCGAAGATGGCTTTGCGATGGTTATGAAAAGTGCGGAGGGCGAGATCATCATCGTCCCCATAGCTCAACCCGCTTCTATGCCAGAGGTCATTTACCTCCTCTTAGGTCAGTCGGCCATATCGCCTGAATTGTTCTATCAGCCATATGTAACGGCCAAAGATATTTGCTGCCATACGCTATTTGTTATTGTTTGCTTACAAAGGTATATAATATCCTATGAAATATTGTGGCATAGGATAAAAGCTTTGCTTTAGACGTTGATTTTTAACGTATTCGCCCTTTGCAAAACTGCTTCCGTCCACATTTTGCACAGTAATCTCCACGCCAAACTTCATCAAACTGTCCAATAGCAGCGTTTACCAAAGAAGGCTCGTTCGTGAGAATACCTGCTTCAAAGTTTCTTCTTTGAGCGCTTTTCATACCTATTCCAGCTCCTGTCAAGTTAGCTGAGCCGATGTAGGCTGTATCCATATCGAATATCATTAGTTTGAAATGAATGCGTGGACATAGGGTCATTTCCAAGGCCGGCCACAATGCTGGGAATTTATCAAAGTCATCTCGAAAGGCAGGTCCATGCTCTTTGGCATGGAGAATACGGATTGCAATCCCACGTTTAACCAATAAGTCAAGTACAGCAAGTAAAGGCATTGCTTTTGCACCAGCCTTTACATATACATCTTTGATGTCAGCTGTTCCTATCCATAATGTATGTTTGACCGACGCAACTCTTGCCAATACATCATCATAGAGTTGGGTATCAGTGATGTATTTGATAAAAGGCGTATCCATATCAGTAGATGTCGAGGTAGTTTATAATGTCAGGTTCTTGTTTCAGCAACCCTACAGCACCATTCATAATGGCTATACGCCGATGATCATTAGGTTTCCATATAGTGGTGTGACTGGCGAACTGGGTTAGTACATTGTACGTATCCCATATAGTACCTTCTCCTTTCATCAGATGTTCCTTTTTAGCATCGTAAAGACCGGCAATTTTGATATGAGGAGCACACTTCTGCATACGGTATAAGATGTTCAGCTTTTTCAGCATTAATATTTTCGGCAATAAGGATTTTCTGTGCTCTTTTCATTTCTGCTAATTACATTCTGGAAGAGGAAGCTCTTTTCAGTAACTTTCCAAACTGCTCAACGCCGATGGCGAAAAATGACTTGTTTTTCACCTTCCCGATTATAGAATGTATTTCGTTGGCTGAAAGTTTATAGACAGTGTTATCCTTTCGCTATTCCTTCACTGTTTGTCCATTTGAGCAGACTAACCTTTCGTAATAATGTCCCAGTTCCACATTGGTTGGAGTCCATGTGAGATAGAATCCATCCATCATGAAGTCTTCTCCTGGTTCAAATCTATGTGTTCTTCCATTAGGATTGGTATAGACCACCGTAATACGTGGCTTTCCAGCATTGTTGAACCTTACGTCTGAAATTTGATAACCTGTTTCATCGGCCATCATTTCAGCAAAAGCAAAGAAAACGGTAGGCGAAATATATTCATCAACAATGGGTACGATTTCGGCAAGTTGATGGTTCTCTGGCGAAGCTATAATTACCACCGATTTAGGTTTCTGCAGGTTGGAAGCTACATTGATATAGTTGCGGTAATTCGTCAATCCAGTCTCGCCAGATGCTTCCTTCACCATGGCACGTTGGCTGCTGTTTATCCCTAGTGTCTGGTCATACGAGGAAGTGAATTTATCGTCTGCGGGTAGTTCAATGGCATTGAGAGCAAATACTTTTCACCCACATGCTGGAGTTCGCTGAGCTCAATGGTCTTCTGTGCCCATAGCCCATTCATAAAGCGTTGCTTTTCTTGTTGAATATTTGAGTTGTTCATATCATTCTGGAGTGAATAGTTTATCAAATTGGTCAGCGAAGTCACGAATTTGTCCGGCAACTTCGCTTTGCATGTGCTTAATACGTTGGTCCTGACGAAAGCGCTGCTCATCAAAAGAAACATCCCCCGTACTACTCAGGCTATAGAAGAGTTTTACGTCAACATCTCCTCTACGATGCTTGGAAAAGGTGATGTAGCGGTCGGAATAAATGTTCTTTGGATTCTCCAAACGCAGTTCCATCATGGTCGTTATAGAGTGTTTCAAACGATTGGAACCTACAAAATTGCCCGACTTGGTCACTTGCTGGATAGTGAGAAACGTACAATTAAGGTGACGGTCGTTTTGTGCCTTGTTTTGCTTCTTGATGAGTTGTAGAAGCCAACTCTCGGCATCTTTCATTCGGATGTTTTCTTCATCTTTGATTATGCCCTGTAGTTCGTAAAAAGAGTCGATGGCTACAATGTCCCAACCCTGTTCCACAACCTCTTTTACTACCTCCCATTTGTGAATCTCATTGTCGAAATCCGTTTCCACGAATAGAATAGGCAATGTTTGGAATTTAGGATAGTGCTCCACATAAACGGTGAGATCTATTTCATTCATCTCGGTACTAATAAAAAGTATACGTGCCTTGGGATAATGGTTTTGCATATTTGTCAACATATCCAGTATGATGGTAGTCTTACCCACACCGGGGTTGCCTATAATCATGTAGTTCACACCACGAGGCAACCCACAATGAGAACTAAGCAACTCATCCAAGGCTGTTCCGTAGCTGAACGATTCGAAGAGTTTTGGGTCGAAACTCAAATCACACATTCTGACTACATGATCCATAAGGCTTATTTTATTGCTAAGTTTGTTGCCAAGATGCGCACTATAATAGTTTCACCTTTCACGTTCTCATTATCAATAGCCATGTCTGTAATAAGGAGTACCTCCTTCTCAAACATGTCTACAAAAGTATTCACCTCCGCTAATTCATCGACTAATAACGGTTTCTCGCTATTGTATTCAATATGAAGCAGTAGTTTATCGGTACTGAATAGTGTATACGGCTTGGCCGTTCCACAGCAGCGAATTTTAGCATCTTCTATGACATTAGACAAACGTCCGGAACCATTGCCAATGCCTTCAACCAAAATGAAGTTGGCCGCACTTCTCATCATGACTTTTACGCCATTTATATCACACGCCAACAAATGATGACCATTTCGGAAGAGACCAAGTTCATCTGCTACCTCCTTGATGTCCTCTTCTGTTGGCGCGTGGTAATAGAAATGATTCTTCATCTTACGCAATCACTTCTAACTTCAATTCTTTTTCTCTCTGTTCAACAAGGACTGTCCAGAGGCGAGAATCCTGTAACTTGCTTGACGGAATCTTATCTGCATAACGCTCCAAGAAGTCGATGTTGTAGAGATTATCCTCATGCCAACGGTTAATGAGTTCAGGCCAATCCCATTGATCAATGAATCTATCAATCAACTGATAGTTCATTTCGAGGTCTGTATTTTCAGACAACTCTGACCAACCCCAGTAGTCTTTATACTGTTCAAGAGTATCCCCAGTGAGAATGGTTTCGCACCCTGTGCTTGAAAGCTCCTTCCAGTCAATGAGTCTTTTGAACTTTTCCAGCAGGGCAAGTGTCCATACGATGTTACTGTTTTGGGAAATCAATTTCCAATTTACTTGGTTCTTATGCTTGTCAAGCATCTGCTCAGTCCATTCAAAGCTTTCAGAGAGCTCTTTCCAAGCTGAATCATTGAGAATCTTCTCCATGAATTCATTCGATAACTTTTTCATACGCTTTTCTGTTTTAAGTTCATATTATCCACGTTTACGACAAATCCAAGTTCTACCATCATTGGCTGAATAGTACAACCACTTGTTTATAGTTCCAAGGATTTCCTTGCCGGCATCCATCAAGTCGCTGAAGGCGCCAGTGTTCGACGAACCGCTATAGCGAACTATCCAAGTGCGACCTTGATTGGTTGAATACTCGATTTTCTTACTGTCTTTGGGCGAGATACGAAACATCTCTTTCTCACGATTGATCATAATTGGCATGATGTAGAGATTTAATTGTTGTTTGTCACTATTGACAGTGCAAAGGTACGGTGCCCGAATTGGGTTCAAGTACCGCTTCGCTACTACTCCAGAATTGTAATGGCTGCCTTCCGCAAATCAGAGATTTGGGTATTCCATCACAATTCGGGTTGAGTTCCTTGCCTACTCATTCTTTTCGCCCTGTCAGAAATGCACTTAAAATCAATCCCGATAGAGGAGTCGAAAAAGACTTCTAATAAGGGACGTTCTATAAATTAACTTATTATTAATCACTTAATTACTTGCGTATTTTCAAAAAAAAGTCGTACCTTTACATACAAATATTGATATTACTTTAGAAGTATTGGTAGTAAGCATTCTCACTCCATTGAAAAACAACCATTTCATCTGACACATTACGCAAATGTTTTAAAATTAAAAGACCACACATCAGGCGAATAGGATGAGCCGGGCGACCATTGTTGCTGCAATACAAAGGAGAAAAAGCATTTTCAAAACGTTCCCAATTAATCTTATTACTAAGTTGGAAAAGGGGATGTTGATGACTAAGCATGTCCTCTAAAGAAGAGAACATAGAGAGCTGTTTGGATGTACGTTTAAGCATAAATATCTGCAAGAATTATAATGTAAAGGTACAAAAACTTGCAGATATTTGCAAATAATTTATAGCATAATATACTATGAATCAGATGAATATTAGGCTTTTAAGGGTGGACTATTTAAGCTATATTGCATAGTAGTAAAAAGAATATCCAAAAGGCTGGTACTTTGTGAGCAGTATCAGCCATAATTTTGGAAATTTATAAAAGTTGTTACTTGTCAGTAATATAAAATTATTTTATCTTTTATCAGAATTGATTTATATTACTCTATTTGTAAAAATGAAGAAACGATAAGATAGTTATTTTTATCGTTAATATATAATTTTAACATATAATGCAAAGATGAAATATTTATAAGCACCTTTGGAAGCGAAAAAATATATAAAAGCTATGAAATTAGCATCAATTATTGCAAATTTTCGTAGTATCTACTGTAAAAGTTTTATCATCTAAAGGTGTAAATTTCCTTCTTTTTATAAGAAAATCTACAAGTTCGCTTGCACTCATATCAGTGCTTGAGCAAGTATAAAAACGTTCTTCTGCTCCAAAAGTTTTAATAATAGCTTCAATTAACTGTTCTTTGCTTTCATATTTATGTCCTTCCATCATGTGGAGAACTTCATGTCCATGTGTCATATATATATATATTCTTATTAATTAATAAAACAAAAAAAGCCTCACAATAAAATTGTAAGGCTAATCTTATGTGGGCGTTGACGGATTCGAACCGCCGACCCTCTGCTTGTAAGGCAGATGCTCTAAACCAACTGAGCTAAACGCCCTGAAAAGTTTTTCAGATAATTATATTTAGACTTTCTTTTAATGTGGGCGTTGACGGATTCGAACCGCCGACCCTCTGCTTGTAAGGCAGATGCTCTAAACCAACTGAGCTAAACGCCCTAATTATCTGAAAGGAAGCTGCAAAAAGGAATTAATTGATTAATTTATCTGTAACAATATATAAACAGAACTAATATGAGAAATAAATATTTATTCTCTTTTTTTCAATTAGCCTATACAGCAACTTTATGACCTTTGTAGCGGGACGGGGCTACGATCCCCGGACCTCCGGATTATGAATCCGACGCTCTAACCAACTGAGCTATCCCGCCATTTGTTTATGTTGTTTTGAATAACGAGTGCAAAGTTAAGAAAAAACTTAGGAATGACCAAAGTTTATTTAAAGAAAATATTTTCTTAATCTGTTTGTTGAATCAAATTAATACGTATTTAGCCTTATCTTATTATAGGATTATGATAAAAAAAATAGAACATTGCAGTATCGTTAAAGCATTTATAATATAACACTATGAAATGAATTAGATGCAATGCTGTTACAACCATATTATCTTCACTATAGTGTGAAGTTTCAATAATAGTTTCTTCATAACTCTAAACTTTCTCAATGAGAAAAGTACTATCTGTTAGCTAATTAAGTGCGTAGGCAACAGTGTTACACTACAAGAAGCGTATAAATACCATAATAATGGAGAATAGTTCTAAATTTGCAGTACATAAAGCGAAGACTTTATTACATTCTATATTTCTCTGAATTACCAGCTCCGCTTCCTTTGTAGCTGTTCTTTGACAGATTAAAATTATAACGTAGTGTGATACCAACCTCGCGACTGTCATGTCGATTGGTTTGCTGAATGTAGATGTGGTTGCCGTTGAGGTAGTTGGCTTCCTTGAGCAGATATAAAAGGTCAGAACCTTTAACGTTTACTTCTAATGCGCCCTTAAAGAATAGTTTGGTAACTGATAAATCGAGGGCATAAGTGGAGCGGGCAAGGTATACATTCTGGTAGTTTCCCTTTGATTGATAGTTCATTGCTAAGTTTATAGTTATGTTATGAGGCAATGACACGCTGTTGTTGAAGCCTATTTGCAGAATAGGTTTATTTAATGCAACTGTACCATAAGCTGTTTCCAGTTGTAGCCATTGCTTTATTATACCTACAGAAAGCTGTGGGTACCATGAGCCAAAAGCGGGTGCTAAGGCAATATTTGCCAAGAGTCTGTTTAAGCTATGAAGATTCTTGTATTCAAGCCGAGTAATGGCAGAATTGCCGGGTTCAGCTTCGTCCCAATGAATTATGGCATTATTATTGTGCTGCCAACTTACCATGAATTGCAGCATTTTCCATGCAGCCATAGCCGATACATCGTGGATATGTTCGGGTTTTAGCGTTGGGGTTCCAGTTTGAAGCGTAAAACGATTGAGGTATAAGGTATTGTTTGACAGCTGTCTGTATGTGGGACGCTTAGTTTTAACCGTATAGCTAAGGTTGAGTATTGTGTTGCCTATTTTGTTTGATAGCGAAAAATAGGGAAATAAATTGCTGAAAGAACGGCTCTGATCAGCTTTTAAAATGCCATTGTTGTAATATTTAAAATCCACATATTCATAACGGGTTCCAACATTTATCTGTCCTATGGGTGTGTTTCTTTCATATTCGGCAAAAGGAGCAATCTGTGTTTCTTTTAAGGTGCTATAAGTGTTTGATATGATAGCTGTGCCGTCTATGGTGTAATTATCACTACGATTAGTGTGGATAGTTTCTATGCCGATACGCATATTTCCTCCAAATAGCTGCCTGCCAAGCACCAATTTCGCGGCTAACATTTGGTTTTTAATATAGCTTTTTGAACTAATTTTGCTTATTGTAGCTTCACTAATTTCATCGCTGTTTTGCTGGCTACTGTTTTTGCTAAGCATATAATTAATATTTAAATCTATATTCGTGCCCCAAACCATTCCATTGTAAAAAGTGTTTATATTATGAGAAGGACTGGTGTCATGACTCATGTGTGTGCGGGTATCAATATTGTCAGATGGTATGTTGTTAGACAGTATTGATGTTGTTGTATGTGTATCTATAACATCTAATGGGCTGAATGAGAGTGTGTATTTCATACCCATGCTGTGTCTGTTGTTAATGTCATAATTAAACCCTACTGTTATGTTATGATTTTTATTTCTGGCGCTTGCTTCGAGCTTATCGGTTTTATTCCAAATCTTATCAGCTTTAACAGTCTGCTCTATTTGTGATTTTTGGTAGTTGTCAATTTTAGAGAAATTATAAGTGGCAAAACTATAGAATCCGTTTTTAAAGTATGTTAAATCTATTTGCTCGTTTAAATCGATGTTCTGCGATTGACTATAAGATGAACGTACGCTTGCGCCGAACCCCTCGCCGCTGGGGCGAAGAGTGCGAATTTTTATAACGGCACGAGTAGTTGCATCATACTGTGAACCAGGGTTTTGTATCACCTCAACGCTTTTTATTTTATCAGAACTTAAGCGGTAGAGCTCTGATAAGTCTTGCAATTGTCTGCCGTTAAGGTAGAAAGTAGGTTTGCCTTTACCAAAGACGTTAAAGCCATCGTTATTTTTAGAAATGCTGGGTACATATTTCAGCACGTCCTCAGCTGTTCCTATTTTGCTTAAAGGGGTATTAGAAACATTTGTAATAATGCCTTCTTTTCCCATTTTGAACATATTTCTATGGCCAGTAACAACGACCTCTGATAAAGTACTTGAATCTGCCTTTAATACTATTTTTCCCATATTGGGTTGCGATTCTAAGTATTTAGTTGCATATCCAATATAAGACACACGGACAAATACCTTTACATTGGGCTGTTGTATTGTGAAAGTGCCGTCGCTGTTGCTTGTGGTTCCTTTAATAAAAGAACTGTCAGACTGTTGTAATAATACAATGTTAGCAAACTCTAAAGGTTGACCGTTGGTGCCAATTACCTGTCCAGAAATGTTTTGTGCACTAACGGCAGTGACAAAACTTATATATAGCGACAGTATTAAAAGATATTTTTTCATAAGATTAATCTTTAGATAAGATTTTTCTGTTATTATTTTATTGCCCATTTTTTTATTGTGTTACATAGAAGTTGAATCTTACTAATTGATTGTTTTCGTTACAAAATTAGTTTTTTTTTTAAAATTTCGATATGTCAACAATAAAAAAACGAGTAGTTAGCTTAATTATTACACAAAAGTGTAATAATGTATTTAGAATTTCTCACCAATCTTATAAAAGAACACCTCTTCACCTTTTTTACATCAATACACAGCAACATCTTATATTATGCTTGGTAGTTTTATATGTATCTTCCTGTTTGATGTGTGTTAAAACTTAAGATTTTTATTATTGTTAATTGTCTGTTGTCAATCTTTTGCAAATATATCTGTAGCTTGTCTTTGTATAAATATTCTTCTTGGTTTTAAGCATGGATTTGATATTTTTGCTTTTTTATAGCAAAAGGTGTGTTCTTTTATTAGAAAGATGATAGTGTGTTTATTATAAAAAGATAAAGTGTTTGTAAAGAAAATAAATTATTTTTGTTGGAAATTTAATCTATTTTTGATATAAAAATAGGTTATTTTTCTAAGTTAAAGTTATCTTTTTGTATTTAAGAAAGTAGTTTTTCTTTTCTTGTTAGGTTATGTTTTATTTTAAATAAAGGTAAAAAGAGATATAGATGTTTTTATGTATGAGTGAATGTTTATAAAACAGAAATTCTTTTTTAAGAGATTATATATCTTTTAGAGGAATAAAAAGAAAATTATGACTACTTCTTTTTTTAACTCTTTGATTATATCATTATAAATGTATATCTTTGCATTATATAGAGTTTTAGGTAGAGTAAAATAAAATCTACGGTAAAGCAAATAGTTATAAATAAAAGAATAAATAAAAAAACTTATGAGTAAATTTTTAATTCTCTCAACTTTACTTTTTGGAACGCTTACAGTAAATGCACAAACAAGTAATGGTGGCATAGATCAGCAAATGTTACAAAAGATAGAGAGTAACATAACATCGTCTGGTTTTAAGGCTATAGCTACAGCAATGGCATCAAATTCTATAGATGACCTTGCACGCAACACTAAGAACAAGACTCTCTTTGACGATTATTTTAGTATAGAAACTCCTAAGCAAAATATTCATAATCAGAAAAGTTCAGGACGTTGTTGGCTATTTTCGGGATTGAACGTATTGCGCTCTCGTTTTGCTTTGGCTCATAAAGATAGCTTGAAGGTAGAATTTTCACATGTTTATCTTAGTTTTTATGACCAATTAGAGAAATCTAACTTAATGCTTCAAAGCATGATAGACTATGCTTCCAAGCCTTTGGAAGACCCTAAGGTTCAATTTTTTCTTAAGAATCCTATTTCCGATGGTGGAACTTTCTGCGGTGTAGCAGATTTAACAGAAAAATATGGAGTAGTACCTATGGAGGTTATGCCTGAAACTTATTCTTCGGAAAACACCTCTCGTATGGCAAAACTTATTTCTTCTAAGCTACGCGAATATGGGTTAGAATTAAGGAGAATGGTAGCAAGTAAAAAATCGAAGAAAGAGCTTAAATCGCGAAAAACAGAAATGTTAGGCACTATATATAGAATGCTTGCTTTGTCTTTAGGAGAACCTGTGAAAAAATTTGCTTATGCTTTTAAGAATAAAGATGGTAAGCAAGTATCTAAAGCTAAGGTTTATACCCCGCAAGAGTTTTATAAAGAAACAGTGGGAGCAACGTTAAATGGTACATTCCTTATGGTTATGAATGATCCACGAAGGCCATATTATAAGACGTATGAAGTGGAGTATGACAGGCATACCTATGATGGGCATAACTGGAAATACCTTAATCTGCCAACAGATGATATAGCAAAACTTGCAATAGCTTCATTAAAAGATGGGAGAAAAATGTATTCAAGCTATGATGTTGGGAAACAGTTAGATCGTAATTTAGGTTTTTTAGACACAGAGAATTATGATTATGCTACATTGTACAATACAGACTTTACAATGACTAAAGCAGAACGTATATCTACTTTTGATAGTGGATCTACTCATGCTATGACTTTAACGGCTGTAGATTTAGATGAAAATGGAAAGCCTAAGAAATGGAAAGTAGAAAATTCATGGGGATCTAAAAATGGGCATAATGGTTATCTTATCATGACTAATCGTTGGTTTGAGAATTATATGTTTCGTCTTGTTGTAGATAAGCAATATGCATCTGAAAGTATGATAAAAGCTTTTAACCAAAAACCTATAATGTTAACCTCTGATGATCCGCTTTTTGGAGAAGATAAATGAAAAAAATAAATAGATGATAATATGTGAAAAGGACATTTGGTAATATCGAAAGATCCAAATGTCCTTTTATTTGTTGTAGAAAATGTTATGTTATAAGTTGTTTCCAATTTGCCCTTTTTAGGTGGAGTAGGGCTTTCGTTATTTTCTAAAGATTGTGTTTTATTTAAAGAGTGCTGGTTTAAGGGGTGAAATCGGATAATAACCCTACATGGCATTGCTATATGGCTGTATGCCGATTTTTAGTAGGAACGAATATTATACCTTTTATAGTTTTGTAGTTTTTATGGATATGTTAGTACAGAGAAGGGAAAGGTAACATTTGAAATAGTATTTTCAGGCTGATATAAAACTTTATAATTTGATATTTTTTTTAATTTATCAACAAAGATTGAATATAAAAAGTAACAGAGATATTTAATATCTCTTTGATTTTTATTACCTTTGCGCATATAATTTTTACTTGATAATATAAACAAATAAACCTATATAATGAACAAAAAAAAATTATTATTTCTTACTTGCTTATTTATATGTAGCTATACGTTTGCACATTCGCAAGATGTGGAACCAACATTTAATGAACGGCAAAATTTACAGATTAATGCTGTTAATCGTTTTCCTTTACATACCAATTTCTTTGCTTTTAAGCCTAATGATAAAGGATTAGATAATATAAATCCTAAGGAGTCGGGTAATTATATGTCGTTAAATGGTAAATGGAAATTTAAGTGGGTAGAAAACGCTGATCAACGTCCAACTAATTTTTACGAAACAACTTTTAATGATTCTAAATGGGGTACTATAAACGTACCTGCTATATGGGAAGTAAATGGGTTTGGCGACCCTGTATATCTTAATGTGGGTTTTGCTTGGAGAGGAAATTTTAAGAACAACCCTCCATATACTCCTATAAAAGATAATCATGTAGGATCATATAGAAAAACTATAAATATTCCTGATAATTGGGACGGCAAGCAGGTGATAGCTCACTTTGGGTCTGTTACATCATGTATTTATCTATGGATAAATGGTAAGTATGTAGGTTACGCTGAGGATTCAAAGGTAGCAGCAGAATTTGATATAACTCCATATTTAAAAAAAGGTGAGAACCAAATAGCTTTTCAAGTGTTTAGATGGTGTGATGGAAGTTATTGCGAGGATCAGGATTTTTGGCGTTTGAGTGGTATAGCACGCGATTGTTATTTATATGCAAGGGACAAGAAAATTCATTTGGATAATATAAAGATAACCCCAGACTTAATTAACAACTATTCAGACGGAACGTTATATATTAAGGCTAATGTGAGTGGGAATGCTAAACTTCGTTTTACTTTAAAGGATAAGATGGGTAAAGAAGTAGCCTCTTCTTTGAAACTTGGAAATAAGAAAGGTATAGTTGAGACTTTATTTAAAGTAAGTAATCCAAATAAATGGACAGCAGAAACACCTTATTTATATAGATTGGAAGTTGCCACAATAGATCCTAAAAGTAATAAGGTGGTAGAGATTATCCCACAGCAAGTAGGATTTAGAAAAGTAGAGATAAAGAATAAACAAGTTTTGGTAAATGGGAAACCTATATTGATAAAAGGAGTAAATCGCCATGAGATGGATCCTGATGGAGGTTATAATGTTTCGCGTGAACGTATGTTGCAGGATTTGAAAATCATGAAGCAGCTTAATGTTAATGCTGTAAGAACATGCCATTATCCTGATGATCCACAGTGGTATGATCTTTGCGATGAGTTGGGTTTTTATGTTGTTGCAGAAGCTAACATGGAAAGTCATGGCTTTGGATATAGCAAAGATGCACCTACGGCTCAACCTATGTTCGCTAAACAAATAATGGAGAGAAATCAGCATAATGTAGAGACATTATTTAATCATCCCAGCATTATATTTTGGAGCTTGGGTAATGAAACTTGTTATAGTAAGAATTTTGATGTTGTTTTTGATTGGATAAAATCGCAGGATAAAAGTCGTGTAGTACAGTTTGAGCGAGCAGAAAGAAATGGTTATGCTACTGATATTTTTTGTCCTATGTATCTATCCCCTACAGATTGTGAGGCTTATGCGTTAGACGAAAGAAACACTCGGCCTTTAATACAGTGTGAGTATAATCATACTATGGGAAATTCTGGAGGAGGATTAAAAGAATACTGGGATTTAATACGAAAATATCCTATATATCAAGGTGGGTTTGATTGGGATTTTGTAGATCAAGCTCTACATTTAACCCCAAGATATGATGCAAATAAGTCGTTGGCACAGCTTGAACAAGAAGCTCAACAAGTATCAAGTAAAACTCAATATACCTATGGAGGAGATTTTAATAAGCATGATCCATCTGATAATAATTTCAACTGTAATGGTTTAATAGGTCCGGATAGACAGTTAAACCCTCATGCTTATGAGCTTGGTTATGAATATCAGAATATTTGGACAAAACCTATTGATCTTAAAAAAGGTAAGATAGTTGTATATAATGAGTTTTTCTTTCGTGATTTAAGTGATTATGCTCTTGTATGGACTCTTTTGATTGATGGTAAAAAGTTTTCTTCAGGCGTAATCAATAATATAGATGTTCAGCCCCAGCAAACTGTAGATTTTACTTTGCCTTATCAATTGCCAGAGGTGGCAGGAGAAGTTTTGTTAAATGTAGAATTTGTATTGAAAGAAGCTGAGCCATTAATGAAGAAAGGACAACGAGTGGCTTATAACCAGTTTTATATACAAGGAGAATATAGCCCATTAGCGAAAGATAAACCTACTACGGCAAAGGACAAGTTAAAGGTAATAGATAAACCTAAAAAACCAATTATTATTACAAATAAGAAAGGACTATATTTGGAATTTGATAGGACTACTGGATATATTTCACAATATGTTGTTAATGGTATAAGTTATTTAGGTAATAAAGGTACGTTAAAACCAAACTTTTGGCGTGCTGTTACAGACAATGATATGGGTAGTCAGTTTCAGATAAAGATGATACAATGGCATAATCCTATATTAAAATTAAAAGATATACATTATGATAAGGTACATAGAGGCGTTTTTGCAAAGTATCAAATAGAGAATACGGGCTGTAGTTTAGATATTTCTTATATTATTGATAATGAAAACAAACTGCTTGTTAATATGAATATGATTTCAGAAGGTAAACAAGAGTTTGGTTATATGCCTAGGTTTGGTATGATAATGCAAGTGCCATATGAAATGAGTAATATAACGTATTATGGTCGTGGTCCGATAGAAAATTATCCCGATAGAAAGAATTCTCAGCTCATAGGTATATATAATAGTAATGCAGATAAAGAGTTTTTCCCATATATAAGACCACAAGAAACAGGAACTAAGTCGGACGTAAGAGAATTAACTGTATATGATAATAAAAATAATGGTCTAACTTTCATTCCTTTGAAAGGAACAATGCTTACAAGTATCTTACATTATGATATAGACAATTTAGATGCAGGGCTTAATAAGTGTCAAGCTCATAGCTATCAAGTTCCACTTTCTAAATTTACTAATATAACCCTCGATGCTGATATGATGGGTGTTGGAGGTATTAATAGTTGGGGTGAATGGCCTCTAAAAGAATATATGCTACCTATAAAAAATAGGATTTTTGCTTTTTGGATAATTCCTAATAGGTGATAATAGATTATATAAAATGGTAGCGTGTATATATCTATAACAGGTATATATACGCTATTTTTAATGGTATAAGGAAAGGCATAATGAGAAAAAGTATAATTAATAGGAGTTGTAGAATTTTACATATTGGATAGATTTTTGTTTAAGAAAAAATCTTTTTAGTACATAATTTCTCTTTTTTCAAAAAAAACTACTACCTTTGCAGCTATAAAAATTATTTGCTGAAAATAATAAGTTAATATTAAACGTTTTATGAAAAAGTTATTTATCGCACTTTCAATGCTTGCAATGGGCGTTGTTTCGACAAGTGCACAAGTTGCTTATGAGAAGTCAAAGTTGTTAGACAATGTTTACGTTGGTGTAGAGGGTGGTGTTGTTACTCCTATGACATTCAAGACTATCTTCCCTTTAAACCCTGCAGCAGGGCTTAAGTTTGGTAAGTGGTTTAATCCAATGTTTGGTGCAAACTTAGAGGCTCTTGCTTTCTTTGGAAACAATGGTTTTTACACAGGTGCTCCAGGTAGTGGTATTGGTATGTTGGATTCTCATACAGTTGTACGTGGTTTAAATGTAGGTTTGAATGGTAATGTGAATTTCACAAACATCTTTTGTGAATACAATCCAGACCGTGCATTTGAGTTAATTGGTGAAGCTGGTATTGGTTACACTATTTTCTATGGAGACAATAGAGCTGTTAGCCCTGACAATACTCTTGATGACACAGAGCTAACTTCTAAGACTGGTTTGCAGTTCGCTTTTAATTTTGGTGATGAAAAGCAGTTCCAGTTCTATGTTGAGCCAGCAGTTCTTTGGAATCTAACTCATGGTCCTGGTGATGCTGTTCAGTTTAATAAGCACGCAGCACAGTTAGGCTTATTCCTTGGTGTTAATTATAAGTTCATGACTTCTAATGGTACTCATAATTTCAAGGTTTATGATGTAGCAGCAATGAATAAAGAAATCAATTCTTTACGCGATCAGCTTGCAGCTAAGCCAAAAGAGGTTATTAAAGAGGTTGTTAAGGAAGTTCCTGTAGAAGCTCAGAAAGAACTTTGTGTAGAAGATTTGATTTTTGTAACATTTGCACAGGGCAAACATTATCTAACAAATGATGCTAAAGCAGCTTTAGATAAGGTTCCAGAAGGTCGTCATGTACAGATCGTTGGTACAGCTTCTCCAGAAGGTCCTAAGGAGCTTAATGATCGCTTGTCTCAGGCTCGTGCTGATGAGGTAGCTAAGTATTTACAGAACAAGGGTGTTGTTATTGATAGCGCTACTGGTAAGGGTGTTCAAGGTGTAACCTCTAACCGTTTGGCTGTAATTTACGTTAAGTAATATATTTTAATAATAAATATTTAAGCGCATCGAGGTTATTCGATGCGCTTTTTTTTTACCTTTGCAAAAGATAAATATGTTATCCCTCTTTAAAGGCTAAAACGAGTTTTCTTAAACTTATAATTTTTCCAAAGAGTGTTAATATGCATATATACGATTAGTGATGATAGAATATATTAAAGGTGAGTTAATAGAGATGACTCCTGCTATAGCAATAGTAGAAGCATATGGTATAGGATATGCTATCAACATATCTTTAAATACTTATAGTGACATACAGGGAAAGAAAGATATAAAACTTTATATATATGAGGCTATTATAACTGGAGGACGAGATGATAGTTATACGCTTTATGGCTTTTCTTCAAAGCAGGAACGCTCTCTTTATAAGTTATTAATTACAGTTTCGGGTGTTGGAGCAAACACAGCTCGTATGATTTTATCTTCATTTACACCCTCAGAATTGTGTAATGTTATTTCTAATGGTGAAGAAAGAATGCTAAAATCGGTTAAAGGCATAGGATTAAAGACAGCTCAGCGCATTATAATAGATCTTAGAGATAAGATAATTCAAGCAGGTATTGCTAATGAGCTTTATGTAAATACTTCTTCTAACAATTTAAATATTGATACCGCAGTTAAGGACGAGGCTATATCTGCGCTTACGATGTTGGGATTTTCTCCAGTATCATCATCTAAGGTAGTGATAGAAGTTCTTACCAAAGATGCAAATTTACCTGTAGAGCAAGTGGTAAAACAAGCACTTAAAATAATAAAGTGATGAAAGAAATAGATGCTAAGATATTTGGATATAAAATTACATTTATAGATTATGTTAGTTTTCTTATTCTATTTTTTAGCGACTTGTATTGTTTTTGGTATTATGATAGAATGCTTCTTTTCTTATTAGGTCTGTTGATATTTATTATAATACTTTTTGCTGCTGATAGATGTTTACATACTATATATACGCTTACGTACAAAGAAATTATTATTAAAGAGGGTTGGTTTAGTAAAAAGAAAATATTACCGCTTGTAAATATAAAAAATATTACAACACGACCTTTAGTTTTTCAAATGGGACATATTGTTGTATTAACAAAAACAGATGAAACATATATAAGTTTCCAACCTAAGAATAGAATTAAATTTATAGTAGCTATGCAGAACAGAATGAATATATTAATATGTAATAGATATGAAAAATAAAAATATAGTAATATTATTTATTATAGCAATTATATCCTTTCCATTATCTGCAAAAAAACATTTTAATAGTGTAGATAGTATATGTGCTTATTCTTCTAAAAACAGTTCAGAAATAATCTCACAAAAGCAATTGTTTAAAGAGCTTTCCTCAGATACTACAGAAGAAGATGATGCTGATAGTGCTATTATTTCTTTTGAATATAATAATATAGGATCATGGAAAGAAAATATTATTAAACGATTGAATAATATTTTAACAAGTCCTATGCTTAAGACTGTTCAAGCAGGTATTATGATATGGGATTTAACAGAGGATTCTATACTTTTTAAATATAATGAGCGTCTTCTTTTACGTCCAGCATCAACTATGAAGTGTATAACAGCTATTGCTTCTCTTGATAAGCTATCTTCTGCTTATAATTACCAAACTACACTTTATTATACAGGGAACATAAACGATAGCACACAATCGTTAGAGGGGGATGTTTATGTTTTGGGAGGCATGGATCCTATGTTTGGCAAATCAGATATGACTTCATTTGTTTCTGCTATCAAAAATTTAGGCATACGTCATATAACAGGTACATTGTATGCTGATTTATCTTTTAAAGATAATAAAATTTTTGGACAGGGATGGTGTTGGGACGATAAAAATCCGATATTGACACCTTTATTATATAATAAAAAAGATGATTTTTTATATAGTTTTTATCATATGTTAAATTTGAATGGGATCACTATAGCTAATGGTTATGGCATTAGGAATCTCCCTACAAAAGGGAAAGAAATAATAAATATAACTCATAAAATTAGTGATATAATGGATCATATGATGAAGGCAAGTGATAATCTTTATGCGGAATCAATGTTTTATCAATTGGCATCTAATAAAGGAGTTAATAAGCAGTCATCTGCAAATAATGCTCGGTTTTATATTAAACAACTTATACGAAAGATAGGATTAGTTCCGTCAGTATATAAGATAGCAGATGGTAGCGGGTTGTCCCTTTATAATTATGTGAGTGCTGAGTTGGAGGTGAAATTATTACGTTATGCTTATCAACATTCTGATATTTATAACACGCTTCTTAATACTCTTCCTCTTGCAGGAGTTAGTGGAACTCTTAAAAAACGTATGCAAAATACACCTGCTGCGCGAAATGTTAGGGCTAAAACAGGAACTGTTATAGGTGTTAGTTCATTAGCAGGTTATTTAACTGCAGCTAATGGACATGTTATAGCTTTTTCTATTATTAATAATGGAGGGCTATCAAATAGAGTCATGCATAGCTTTCAAAATAAAATATGTATAGCTTTGTGCCAATAAAATACATTAATATTTCTGTGTTAATAATTTCTCAACATCAGCATTTAAGCGTTTATAAGGTGTTGAAATCATATAGCCGACATTACGTCGTAGCATAGGGATAATATCTTTTAGGCTGTGGTTATAACTAGATAACTCATTTCTACGTTGTGTATCATGTAAGGCTGTTTGATTAATTTCACGTTCACGCTCTCTTATAAGTTGATCACATAATTGTTTCATAATAGGTACTATTATTCTATCAAATAAGTGATGTCCTTGTATATATAGATATGTTTCATTTTGATTAACGCCAAGATTTAATATATCATGTTTTATTCTCAAATAGCTTTCTTTAGCATTAGGATAATGTTTTTGTAAAGTCTTGATTTTTTGTTTTACTTTGTGTCTTAATTTGTTTAAGCAGTTGTTAGGAGTTTCTATAGAGAATCTGCTTATGTCTATAATAAAATCAAAATCAGTTAAAGAGAATTCTTTAAACCTTCCTGTACGGTAAGCCCATACATTCCATACAAATAAAGGGAATATGATTTGACTGTAAGTATGTAAGAATGTAGGGAAATCGAATAAATGATGGTCGTTTAAAGTTACAGCTACACATACATCATGCAAGCTTTCTGCATAGCATTGTAAGTTTTCTATGGCATAAGCGTATGTGTGTAGTACATATGGATTATAACATACTTCTTCTGATGTTTCTGTAGCCCCTTGTAAGAGATAATCATAATCAGCATCTACGCAAGCTATCATATTTTCGCCAGCTTGTTTAGATACTATATTCATAAGTACAGATTTCTTCCCTCTTTTTAATACCATTTCCTTTGAAGGTAGCATAACTTCAAAGTAACGTTTATCATTCTCAAATCTTGTGAGCACCATGCGCCAAAAGAAAATATCATCATATGATTCTACATATACTACAATCCTTTTTCTTTTTTCTTGCCCATTTAGTTTATTAGCAGCTTGAATATATGCCGAAGAAATCTGCTCATTTAATCTCTTCCCCATAGTTTATTATTATATTGTTATTCTGTTTGAATAATATCACTCATTTCAGTTACTTTATCCATCCAGCCATTCATTATGACGGCAGGGCTATGTGTTACAAGGATTATCTGAACATTTGGATTAAGTTCTAAAATCATATCTACTAATCGTTTCTGCCACTCTATATGCAGACTAACTTCAGGCTCGTCCATAAAGAGGACATAAGGCAAATTGTCTTCTATTAGTACTGTTAATAGGATTACAAGGATTTGTTTCTCTCCACTTGAAAGCTGGTATGGATATAATATTTCATTAGATAGCATAAACCTTATCTCGTTTTCTGTTCTAACTATAGTCTTTCCAGTGTCAGTAAAAAGATCATCTATTAAGTCTTGGAAAAGCTTTTTTGGCATAGATTCTTTTTGAGCTTTCTGTGCAGCGTCAGTATCCCCAGATTGTAAGATAGAAATGATTCTGTTCCCTATATTTACCTGATAGTCTAAATATTTGCGTTGTAACTGAAATAGTTGCCAGTCTAATTCAGTAGTTAAATTTACGTCTACTTTAGGTATAATACCATTAGAGTTGATTAAAGGACGGTCAAAGGATCTAATAACATCATATCTCACAGTGGTAGCATTGTCTGGACTGACTTTTAATTTTACGTTAGATGGCATTTGATTTAATAAATGCTCTTTATGTGAAAGTCCTTTTACCACCTTATTTATAATAGTACTTTTTCCCATGCCATTAACACCACTAAGGACATTTACCTTACGATGTAATTTCCAAAGGATATGATGTGTACCGCTCCAAAGGTGGTCTATATCTATTTCTTTGATGTAGTCGGCATATATTTGCATAATTATTTTGTTTTTAGGTCTATGAGCAAAAATAAGGAAAAGTTTGTATTATCCCAAATTTTTAACTATTCTTCTTATAAGTAATGGTATTTTATATATAAATAGTATTATAAAAATACCACATATAAGGTATTTTATATATAATAAAAACATTCTACCTTTGTATCTCAAAATAAGTATTTAATATGATAAATATAACATTATGGAAAAGATAGCAAAACGATTAACAGACCTTGTTGGTAACACTCCGCTTGTAGAATTGTCAAAGTATTCTCTATTAGAGGGACTTAAAAAGCCTATAATAGCAAAGGTAGAATATTTTAATCCTGGTGGTAGTGTAAAGGATCGTATCGCCTTGGCAATGATAGAAGATGCAGAGCGGAAAGGTCTTTTGAAACCAGGAGGAACTATAATAGAGCCTACCAGTGGCAATACAGGTGTGGGATTAGCTTTAATATCTGCAGTGAAAGGTTATAAACTCATTCTTACTATGCCAGAAACGATGAGTATAGAACGTCGTAATCTATTGAAAGCATATGGAGCTGTAGTAAAATTAACACGTGGAATAGATGGTATGAAAGGGGCTATTAAGGCTGCAGAGGAATTACATAAAGCAACTTCTGATAGTATTATACTGCAACAGTTTGAAAATGTGGCAAACCCTGAGGTTCATTATCTTACAACAGGGCCAGAAATATGGAATGATGTAGACGGAAAAATAGACATCTTTGTAGCTGGTGTTGGAACAGGTGGCACAGTAAGTGGGGTAGCAAAATACCTTAAAGAGCAAAACTCTAAAGTGAAAATAGTTGCTGTAGAACCAGAAGATTCTCCAGTATTAAGCGGTGGGCATAGTGGTTCACATAAAATACAAGGTATAGGAGCAGGTTTTATTCCTAAGATATATAGTGGTAATCTTGTAGACGAAATATTTAAAGTAAGTAATGATAATGCTATTCTTACAAGTCGTCAGTTAGCCAAGCACGAGGGGCTTTTGGTAGGAATATCATCAGGAGCAGCAGCTTTTGCTGCTTGTGAAATTGCTAAACGCCCTGAAAATAAGGATAAAACGATTGTTACTTTGTTACCCGATACGGGCGAACGTTATCTTTCTACAGTCCTTTATGCTTTTGAGGAATATCCTCTTTAATATGAATGATTGCCAGCTATATAAGATAAAATTAAGTGAAATTATGCTTGATAAATGCTCTTTAGCTACTTATATATATGTAAAGAAACTGTAAAATGTAGTATAAATTCTGCAGATTCAATAAATTATGTATACCTTTGTAAAGCATACTAAGGGCTTGTATGGATTTGACGGCAAGACGGAATGGTATGTAAGCATGCGGAGGCTCGGCGGCTACCTCCTAAATCAGAGTGGTCAAAGAATTAATTGGCGAAAACAATTACGCTCTCGCTGCCTAATCGAAGTATAGTAGGTTACAGGCTTTATCCGGTTATTAGATAGCTGGACGAGACATCGCTCCAAGGATGTTGTTCCGAATCTGAGGGTTCAGCGGTGCAGGTAATCGGAAATAGTTTTTGTAAGTCCTCGCTGCAAAGATGAAATTAAGAGGATAAGGCATTGGTTGGTGGTTCAGGTCTTGCCAATGCTCGAAAACCAAAGACTGGAATAAGCATGTAGAAAGCATATGGTTTCCTTGTGCGGACCGGAGTTCGAGTCTCCGCAAGTCCACTAAAAGAGAAGGTTGATAGTTACTTTGCGTGGCTATCAACCTTTTTTACATTCTCTTTTGGAACATTATAATATGTGTAGGGTATTAAAATGGATAAACGAAGCTATATAGAAACGTTACTGCTTATTAAAGTTAAAAGCAATATAATAATATTGCTTTAAAGCCTTTATAAAAGGATAGCAATACTTCTTTTTATAACATTAGCCATCTGTTTTTATATTTTATCATACGAGCAATTATTTGATCTTTAGTTTTATTAGCACGATGTAAAACAAGATAAACATTAACTATGCTATCTTTAGTTAAAGCAGAAGTGTTAGAAATAGTAATGGAATCTATTTTTGCTTGATCTTTAAAACGTGCTTTTGAAAACTTTTCTAAATTTATTTTTAATTGTTTTTGGTATGATACTGGCAAATGTTGCGAACGGAATTCTCCTTTTATACAATAATTATAATGTCCTTTACGCAGTTGTTCATAATAATATTGTGCTTTCTGAGCAGCTTCTTGCTCATATTTAGATGCTTTATTGTTGTTTGTTCTACAATTTGTAAGCATAGTGAGGAGTAGTGCTGCTATAAAGAAAATTATTTTATAACGCCTATACATATTTATCTTTTTAATTATTTCTGACGAATAAAAATATTAATAGGGCACCCATGTAAGTTCCAGTTAGCACGAATCTGATTTTCTAAGAAACGACGATACTGCTCTTTTATATACTGAGGTAAGTTTGCATAGAAAACGAAAGATGGTATCTGTGTGTTAGGAAGCTGAGAACAATACTTTATTTTTATAAACTTTCCTTTAACCGACTGTGGCGGTGTACCTTCTATAATAGGTAACATAACCTCGTTAAGCTTGTTTGTTCCAATATGTATCTTTCTGTTTTTATATACTTCCTTAGCAGTTTCTAATACTTTAAAAATACGCTGCTTGGTTAATGCTGATGCAAATATGATGGGGAAATCTACAAAAGGAGCCATACGACAACGAATGGCATTAACAAAAGTATCTATTACCTTTTGATTTTTATCTTGCACTAAATCCCATTTATTTACTACTACGACAAGGCTTTTATTATTGCGTTGAATGAGTTGAAAGATATTCATATCTTGAGATTCAATACCACGAGTGGCATCAATCATAAGTATGCATACATCAGAATTTTCAATGCTGCGAATAGAACGCATAACAGAATAAAACTCTAAGTCTTCACTTACCTTGTTTTTACGGCGTATGCCTGCGGTATCTACAAGATAGAAATCGAATCCAAACTTATTATATCGAGTATATATACTGTCGCGTGTTGTACCTGCTATTTCTGTTACAATATTACGTTCTTCTCCAATAAAAGAATTTATAAGACTCGACTTTCCTGCGTTAGGTCGCCCCACTACGGCAAAGCGTGGTATATCATCATCAACCTCTTCTTCTGGAACGTCAGTCATCTTCTCAAGAAGAATATCTAACAAATCGCCTGTACCGCTACCTGTTTGTGCACTAATACAGATAGGATCTCCCAAACCAAGCTTGTAAAACTCTGCAGAAGTATAATATTCTCCCATATTATCTACTTTGTTAGCAACCAATAATACCGGTAAATTTGTGCGACGCAAAATAAGAGCAACGTCCTCGTCCCAATCGGTTATACCTGTTTCGGTGTCTACTAAAAAGAGTACTATGTCTGCCTCTTCTGTTGCCACAAGAACCTGCTGCCGAATAGCATCTTCAAAAATATCATCAGATTTTACTACCCAACCGCCTGTATCGACTACTGAAAACTCACGTCCATTCCATAAGCATTTACCATACTGACGGTCACGAGTTGTACCTGCCACATCGCTCACAATGGCATGGCGTGTCTTTGTTAATCTATTAAAAAGCGTTGATTTGCCTACATTAGGGCGACCAACTATTGCTACTAAATTTGCCATTCTCTTAATGAGTCTTATCCCTTCTCTTATTTCTAAAAGAGGCTAAGGTGAGGTCATTCACCTTTAATTATATAGCTAAGGATGACCATTCCTCAGCTCTCGCACTTTGCGAAAGTAAGCTCTATCTAATATTAGTTATAGCTTTCACTTGGAAAATTTTATAAAAATAAGTCTTAGATGATTGTAACTTCTTTTGAATATAAAAAAGAGTTTTATAAATTTACTCAGGATTATACCCAAAGTTGTTTAGCTCCTTTTGTGAATTACGCCAGTCTTTATCTACTTTTACAAATATTTCCATGAAAATTTTCTTGTTAAAGAATCTCTCTAAGCTCTTACGAGCCTCTGTAGAAACTTTTTTTAATGCATGTCCTTGATGTCCTATAATAATACCTTTCTGACTATTACGTTCTACATAGATGACAGCTCCAATATGTATCTGTTGTTCATTTTCTTTAAAAGAATCTACAACTACCTCTACAGAATAAGGTACTTCTTTATCATAATAACGAAGTATCTTTTCACGAATAATCTCTGATACAAAAAATTTTGCAGGCTTATCTGTTAGCTGATCTTTGTCAAAAAAAGCAGGACTTTCAGGTAATAGTTCATAAATACGTTTGAGGAGAATATCTGTTCCAAATTTGTTTTGTGCTGAAATAGGTAATATTTCTGCATTTGGTAAAAGACTATGCCAAATATCTACCAGCATAACCAGTCTTTGCTGATCGCTCTCATCTATCTTATTAATAAGTAGAATAACAGGTATTTGCATCTTTGAAACCTTCTCTAAGAAATCTATATTTTTCTTAGGATCTTCCACCACATCGGTAACATAAAGTAAAATATCAGCATCAGCTAATGCCGATTCGGAAAATTGTAACATCATTTCCTGCATCTTATAATTAGGTTTAAGCACTCCAGGGGTGTCAGAAAAAACAATCTGAGCATTATCAGTGTTTACAATACCCATGATGCGATGGCGAGTAGTTTGAGCCTTAAAAGTAGCAATGCTAAGCTTTTCGCCAACCAATTGATTCATAAGAGTGCTCTTCCCTACATTAGGGTTGCCAACGATATTTACAAAACCAGCCTTATGCATAATAAAGAAAATGAAATTCTACTATTTATTTTTACTTTTAAACGCACCTAACTTATAAAAAATAAGAAAGATGCGTTTAAAAGTAAATTATATTCAAACTATTTATATACTTACTTCTTTTCAGCTTTAGTTGAGCCGTCGTATGCCCACTTATATAGTGAAGCTCCGTTAACGAAACCTGCTCCAAACGCAGTAAAGAGAATATTATCCCCCTTTTTTAGCTGCGATTCAAAATCCCATAATACTAATGGCATACAAGCTGCACTGGTATTGCCATAGCGTTGAATATTAACCAAAACTTTTTCCATAGGCATATTGATTCGCTTTGCAACAGCTTCTATAATACGAAGATTAGCTTGATGACAAACAACATAATCAATATCGTCTTTAGTAAGATTGTTACGTTCTAACAAGGTAGTACAATCGTCTCCCATAGCTGTTACAGCATAGCGGAAAACAGTACGTCCCTCTTGGTAAGTATAATGTAAGCGGTGATCTACTGTAAATTGAGAAGCCGGACTTACAGACCCTCCACCTTTAACGTGAAGAAAAGGAAGTCCTTTGCCATCAGTTCGATGATATGAATCAATTAAGCCCACACCTTCTTCTGTAGTACCTTCTACCATAACAGCACCAGCACCATCGCCAAATAAAGCGCAGGTCTGCCGATCTGAATAATCGGTAATAGCTGACATCTTATCGGCACCGATTACAATGATGCGCTTATGACGTCCGCTCTGTATCATATTACAAGCAACGTCTAAAGCATACATGAACCCACAGCAAGCTGCAGAGAAATCAAAAGCATAGGCATTCTTTAGTCCTAATTTGCCCAGTACTATTGATGCTGTAGAAGGGTGGATGTAATCTGGTGTTGTTGTTGCAACAATAAGTGCATCTATAGTATCTAAATCGACACCTGTTTTCTTTACCAAAAGTTTTGCTGCCTTGCGAGCCATATATGAAGTACCAAGCCCTTCTTCCGTAAGGATACGTCGTTCTTTGATACCTGTACGGGTAGTTATCCATTCGTCGCTGGTATCTACCATGCGAGACAATTCCTCATTGTTGAGGACATAGTCGGGCACATAGCCAGCAACACCCGTTATGATCGCATTTATATTTTCCATGCTTTATTCAGCTGCTTCCTTCACAATAGCTACCTTACCGCGGTAATAACCACACGTAGGGCATACTGTGTGATATACATAATAAGCACTGCAATTAGGACATACTGCCAATGTAGGTGCTACTGCCTTATCATGAGTTCTTCTTTTAAGTGTACGAGTCTTTGACTGTCTTCTTTTAGGATGTGCCATAATTTCTTTTAATTTAATATATTCTTATTTCTTTAATTTTAATAGAGATTCCCATCGTGGGTCTATAGATCTATCAGTTTTTTTATCATTGCAAACTGAAGAATACTCTTCAAGTTTTTTTACCATAACAGGATTACATTCTCCTTTTGCATGTACATGCCTGATAGGAATGTCGAGTACTAACAATTCGTAAAGGATCCAGGTAAAATCAAATATACCGTTCTTATCGTTTACCACTATAAGACTATCCTCTTCTGAAGTTTTATTTCCAAAGGTTATATCTAGATGCTCTTTTACTTCAATTGACTGATTCATCGAGTCTAAGCAAATATCACAACTAATTACAACACAACCTTTCTCATGCACCTCAATGGAAAAAAAATCCTCTTTTACACGGGTTATATCAATATCCACGTGCACGCAACCACCTCTTACCTCATCTGCCTCAAACGAAGCGAAATAAGTATCGTCAAGGTCGAAAGAGAGCTTAGTAAGTCCATCTTTCAGTGCCTTTAAATTGATTTTGAGGTCTCGTAAATCCATAATCGGTTTGCAAAGTTACGAATATTTTTGTGATTATAAATAAATAAATAAGAAAAAACTATCAAATAATCTTGCATTTATAGTCAGATAAATAGTAAAAGGGCATAATACGCTTATGTTTTATAGTGAAAAAGCAGGCTGTTTTACTATAAAAAGAATAAGCATAGCTATTAAAAATAACTTATTTTTATGATAAAAATAGATTAAAAAGCAATCAAAAATAATTTATTTTTGCTACGCGTAGATATTGTTTTTTTGTTTAAATAGCTTCTTTTTATAGTAGAATAAGTGATTTTTAAGGACTAAAATATTACTTATTATTAAGATTAATGTGGTTATTTTTCTGTAAATATCTACTATGTTTTAATTTATATATGTATATGCCATTTTTTTAGAGAGTGAATATTTATGGTTTTGTCAACGTGCTGTAGTTTTTAGTAAAATAGCATATTAGTCATTTACATTAGGCTCTTCAGATATTTTTTTAATAGTAATCTCACGTTGTGGGAATGGTATTTCTATGTTGTTAGCATTGAGCGTTTCATATATACATTCCATAACCATACTGTCGGCAGCAAAATGTGTAAGTACGCTAACCCAAACATAGATTTGTAGAGTTATTGAGCTATCATCAAAACTTTTAACTCCCACAACTGCAGGCTTATTTTTGCGCACACAAGGTAGTTTGGAAATAGCATCTATAAGTAGCTTTTTAACCTCTTTTAGGTTAGAGCCATAAGCAATGCCCACCTGCATACCATCTAATTCATACCCATGGTTTTTTGTCATGTTTTTATAGCTTTTCGTAAATAATTGAGAATTTTGGAAAGCTATAATTGAGCCATCTGTGGCTTCAAGTAGGGTAGAGGTGTAACTAATGGAGCTAACTCGTCCGCGTATGCCATCGCATATAATATAGTCGCCTATCTTAATACGCCCTGCCATTAAAGATATACCATAGTAAATATTTTCAAGTATATCTTTCATAGCAAATCCGATACCTGTAGACAAACCACCAGATACGACAACTATCCACGTACTGCTTATTTCAAGAATGTTTAGGGAAATAAGTAGCCAGCCACCCCATACTATTACTTGCACTACGTTTATAAGCATAACACTGCGTGAGGAAGCGGAGGTAGGATATTTTATTTCAAGATATAGCCTAACACCATCACATATTGTTTTATTAATGTAGTTGAATAAAAACCACAACGATGCTACTATGGCAAGAGAATAGAAACTTACTTTAAAATTAGAGCCATTAATAAAGTTTACATTAAATAGATGTTTTGAAATTTCGCCCAGATTGAAAACATCAGCAGCCCATAGTATAGATACTATGAAAGAAATTATTAAAGCTATAGGTAAAATGACATAATATATAAAGCGTAAAGCCCATCTTTTTTGTACAGGAACGTTTTTAGAATCGTATTTTTCTCTATATATGTCAAGATAATTGCGAAAGCAAGTTAGTGTAAGAATACATGTTTGCTGCATCATCCACCATATAATACATTGTACGGCTAAGAAAGAATATCCTATCCATGAGCAACAAAGAGCAAACACAAAGACAGCTTGTGAGGCATATGCTAAATAAAGATCTTTGTTAGAAACATGAGAATGGTATCGATAAAGTAAGGTAGCTTGCCAAAGTGTAGCAATAACAAGGATAATGGGGAAAGAAAAAATAACTAACGCACTGGGCATAAAAGTTATGCGATAGATAATAACAACACCACTAACGAGCATGACAGGGAAGTAAAGCCTGTTAGTATATCTTACTTCCTTTGATCTTACGCGTAGTAGTAGTGAGCCAAAGATGACCGCTGTTAGCCAAATAAATTCTAATAACAAGCCACTTGCCATGTATACTAAATCATTAGTTGCTAAAAAGCGTATAATTAGCAGTATGACACCAAAAAATATTAAAGTAGATGTTATAAGTATGTCGCGTCTTCTTGTTAGAAAACCTTCTTGTAGTGATTTGAAACGTTTAAGATTAAAGAGGCGTGTAAGGATATATTTTATAAATAGAAGATTGAGGATAAATATAATTATACCATATAAGACTAAAGAAAGCAAGAACATACTTATTCGTCTTACGTCCCATTGAGAGTATACCATATTTTGTGGGGTATACTTTTCGAGTAAGTTGTTTTTGAGCTGTGAAAGCTTGTAGGTAAAGGTACTTAAGAATTTGATATAGTTTTGTCCATTACTTGTAAAAATGCTTGATTGTATTTCAGAATAACGTTTCTGTGCATAAGTTTCAAGTGATTGTAATTGTCCTTTATTGTAGTCATAATATTGTATAAATTCGCGATAAGAGTCGTTGCGTTCTATGAGCATTCTTCTATTGCTTGTAGCAAGAGTAAGGCACACGTTACGATCTATCTTCATGTGTTTATCCATATTAAAGGTGTACATTGTACTAAGTACATTTATAAGAGAGTCGTAGCGGGCAATATCTTCATTGCTTTTTATAACAACCTCGTGGAAAGGGTGAGTTTGTATTTGGAAATTTTGCCAAAGGTCTATGGCTTTTTGGCAAGCATAAGTAAGGTCAAAGATATTATCATTACTTTGAGAATATAACATCAGTGAGACTTGAGAAGACATATCTCCAAACTCTTTAAGCTGACTTATGACGCGTTCATTAAATATTTTAGAGGTGTTTAGCTGCTTTGTTAGCTCTAAATGTTCGTTTATAAGCTCATGGCGAAGTACAGATAGCGAATTTTTTAAAGAATCCTCCTGTAATACAGCCTTAGAGGGCAAACATAGTAGCGTTATAAAAAAGCAAAGAATATATAAACGTCTTAGCATAACTGAATGTGGTTTTAAGTAAGTTGCAAAGGTAAGCAAAGTATTATTTTTAGTCTTTCTATTTTGAAAATATTTTTTATTTTAACAACAAAATGCTGTTTTGCAAAAGGTAATATAGTAAAATAAAAAAAAATGTGTAGCTTTGTGTCTAAAATTCAGATAATATGATATTAATAGCCGATAGCGGTAGTACAAAGACCGATTGGGCTTTATGTCCTAAAACTATAGATTATAAAGCAAAAGATACGACTTGTGTTCGTTTTAAGACACAAGGTATAAATCCTTTTTATCAGGGAAAAGAAGAAATAGTAAGTATTTTGCAAAACGAATTATTTTGCAAATTTAGCAATGAGCTAAGTGATATAGATGAGGTTTATTTTTATGGTGCAGGTTGTACAGGTGATAAAGCTATTGTATTGGAACTTGCTATAAAGGAGTCGTTTACATATCCTTTTATGCAAAATATAGATAGAGAGATAAACGTTGCAACCGATTTGCTTGGAGCTGCACGTGCGGCTTGTGGTAAGCTGCCTGGTCTTGTCTGTATAATGGGAACAGGCTCAAACACAGGGATATATGACGGATATAAAATAGTTAAGAATATTCCTCCATTAGGTTTTATTCTTGGCGATGAAGGAAGTGGGGCAGCATTAGGAAAACTTTTTTTAAATGCTCTTTTTAAAGAGAAACTTTCCTCAAAGATAAAAGATGTTTTTTTAGAAGAAACACATCAAACTTACTCTGAAATAATAGAACGCGTTTATAGTAAAACATTACCTAACAGGTATCTTGCAAATATATCTAAATTTATAGCCAAATATTTGTATGAATTTGGTTTACATGATATTGTGCAGCAAAATTTTAATGCTTTTTTTGAAAATAATATCATGCGTTATGAAAAAAGTAAGGACTATAACATAGCAGTAGTTGGGAGTATAGGAAAAGTGTTTGAGAAGATTTTAAGGGAATGTGCTGAAAAGTATGGTTATAATTTGACAAATGTATTAGCAGCACCTATAGATGGATTAATAAAATATCATTTAGATAGATGAAAAAAAATGCCCTTAGCTTCACAGCTATGGGGCATTCATTTCAATAGGTATTAGCTTTTTAAGGCAAAAAGATTGTATTCAGGATAACAATACAAAGGTAATAAATTGTTTTTATAATTCCAAACAGAGGTGTTTCTTAAAATTATAAAAAATATTTATAAGATAAGATTTTAACATATCATACATACCTTATATGAAATAAGTAGCAAAACAAACTTTTAAGATGTGAAATATTCTTCATATACTTTTATAGATTAAAGTGGAAATTGTAACTTTGTATATTCTAAAGATAAAAAAAGAAGATAAAAAAAATATGATAAAAGTATATAGTATGCCAACATGCCCTGATTGCGAGGCTATAGATAAGCTTGTGGCAGGAAATCCAAAGTTTCAAGTAATTAATATAGGTGAGCATGTGCGTTATCTTAAAGAGTTTCTTAAGTTAAGAGATAGTAGGAAAGAGTTTGATAGATTAAAAAAGATAAACGACGTTTGTATCCCTTGTTTTGTTTTAGAAGATGGTAGTATTACGTTTAATCCAGAAGAAGTGGGTCTTCATGTAGAGAGTAAAGGTGCTTCGTGTAGCTTAAACGGTAGTGGCTGTTAGGTTGTAATGTTATATAATAGCATTAAGATAATTATCTGTTTCTATATATTTATAATATATACTATTCATCTGTTATGATTTATCCTAATAATTTTGAGAACAAGATAGGGTTTCATGAGGTTCGCTTAAAGCTCCGTGCGTGCTGCTTGTCGCCTTTAGGAGAAGAACAAGTAGATGCTATGGAGTTTTCTACAGATGTTGCTATTATTAATAAATGGTTGGCAGAGATACGTGAGTTTAGAAGTATAGAGAAAGGTAATGAGGAATTTCCGCTAAGCTATTTCTTTGATATGCGCCAAAGCGTATCACGTATACGTTTAGAAGGCACTATGATGGAGATAGAAGAGCTGTTTGACCTGAAGCGTTCTTTAGAAACTATCATAGCAATAGTTGCTTTTTTAAGTCGTAGCAATTCTACTGAGGGTGGAGAAGAAAAACACCTTTTTCCAGCACTTTATAATTTAGTAGATGGCATTTCTACATTTCCATTGCTTGTTAAAAGAATAGCACAGATTATAGATAGGTTTGGTAAGATGCGAGACGCGGCATCTCCTGAGCTATTGCGTATTCGTAGAGATTTGGAACAGACAGAGAGAAGTATTTCAGGAGTATTATATAATATATTACGTACATCGCAAGCAGAAGGCTTAGTTGACAAAGATGTTGTCCCTACAATGCGCGATGGTAGGTTAGTAATACCAGTGGCTCCGGCTCTTAAGCGACGGTTATCTGGCATTGTTCATGACGAGAGTGCTACGGGTAAGACCGTCTTTATAGAGCCTGCAGAAGTAGTGGAAGCTAACAACAAAGTGCGTGAATTGAAAAACGAGGAGCGTCGTGAGATAGTGCGTATTTTAAAGGAATTTGCTAATAATGTACGTCCCTATGTTTCAGAAATATTAGATAGTTATAGCCTGTTAGGGCAGATAGATTTTATTCGTGCTAAAGCTCAACTGGCTAATATCTTTAATAGCTATGAGCCTGAAGTAAGCGAGAGTCCTATTATTGATTGGATACATGCTTATCATCCGCTCCTTGAGCAAAGATTGGGTAAAGAGAAGATAGTCCCTCTTGATATTCATCTTACTGATGAGGGGCATTTACTTATAATTTCAGGTCCTAATGCTGGTGGTAAATCGGTGTGTTTGAAAACAGTAGGTCTGATACAATATATGTTGCAATGTGGCTTATCTGTTCCCATAGGTGATAGGTCTAAGGTAGGTGTTTTTCATGATATTATGATAGATATAGGCGATGAGCAGAGTATAGAAAACGATCTTAGTACTTATTCTTCTCATCTAATGAATATGAAGCTGATGATGCGACAATCTTCAGAACGAACACTTATACTTATAGATGAGTTTGGTACAGGCACAGAGCCACAGATAGGTGGTGCTATAGCGGAAGCAGTATTAAAGCAGTTTTGGAAGAAAAAGGTATGGGCAGTTATAACTACTCATTATCAGAATCTTAAGCATTTTGCTAAAGTGCATAAAGGGGTTATGAATGGTGCTATGCTTTATGATCGTCATGAGATGAAGCCTTTGTTTCAGTTGTCAATAGGGCGTCCTGGCTCTTCATTTGCCATAGAGATAGCACGTAAAACGGGTCTTTCAGAGGAAGTAATAAAAGATGCGTCTAAGATAGTTGGTTCCGATTATATTCAAAGCGATAAGTATTTGCAAGATATAGTGCGTGATAAGCGTTATTGGGAAGGTAAACGACAGGAAATACATGCACATGAAAAAGAACTGGAAAAGCGTATAACGCAATATGAAAAGGATATAGCACTATTAGAAAAGAGTAAGAAGGAAATTCTTGACAAAGCTAAGAAGCAAGCCGAAGAGATTATTCGTCAGAGTAATAAACGGATAGAAAACGTTATAAAGGAAATTCGTGAGCAACAAGCAGATAAGAAAGAGACAAAGCGTATCAGAGAGCAATTGGCACAATATGAGGCTAATCTTTTAGAAGAACCTCTTTCAGTAGTAAAGAGCGATAGAAATAACAGAAAAGGAGCCTCTATGGTTAAAGCTCATGGACTACTTACTGATGATGAATTCCAAAAGAAAGCAGACAGTATTAAAAGTCGTAAAGAGCGTCATAAACAACATCTTTTAGAGAAAAATATTAAGCAGAATGTTACTTTAAGTGGGAATAAGGAATCTGTTTTGCGACCTTGTTCAGACGAAGAAATTACTATAGGTAGCACCGTACATATAAAAGGGCTTACCACAGAGGGTAGGGTAGAGACTATTAAAGGTAAGCAGGCAGTGGTTATTTTTGGAGGAATGCGTTCTACGATAGCTATCAATCGCCTCGAAAGAGTTTCGTCTTCTGTTTCTGGTAAAGAACAAAAAGAGTTGCAATCTTATCATTATAGCAAGCTAACGCGCAATACTATTGATGAACATCGTAATAACTTTCGACAGGAGATTGATGTACGGGGAATGAGAACAGATGATGCTATTCTTCGTGTACAGCAGTTTATAGATGATGCTATTCTTGTGGGAGGAGGTCATTTTCGTATTATTCACGGCAAAGGAAATGGTATTTTGCGCATAATGATTCGTAAATATTTACAGACTATTCCTAATGTGTTATCATTCCGTGATGAGCATATACAGTTTGGTGGTACTGGTATCACTGTAGTAGAAATATAAATGTTATAATAAAAAAATAAATATCATTGAAACGTCTTATTTTACATTATATTATTTGGCTTTTTCTTTTTGTGTTGCAAAAACCATGTTTTATGTTATTTAATTATGGTGTTTTTAAAAATTGTAGCATAACTAATTATTTTCAGGTGATGTGGCATGGCATTTCGCTTGATATGTCAATGGCAGGTTATTTTTTATTGTTGCCTTGCTTGCTTTCTGTTTTTTCTGTATGGTTTTCAGGTAAAACAATGCTATGGATATGGCGTATAGTGATAGCTTTTCTTTCATTACTCTTTTCGTTATCTTTTTGTCTTAATCTTGCTCTTTATCCATATTGGAAGTTTCCTCTTGATACTACTCCTTTCTTTTATTTTATATCTTCACCTTCTGATGCCTTTGCAAGTGTTAGTTTGTTGAGAGTTGTTTTAGGTTTTGTTATAGTATTTGTTTTGGCAAGTGGTATATATGTGCTTTTTGTACGTATAATTCCTATTTTTAAGGTAAGAGACAGTTTGCAAAAAGTGGGGCAAATGTTTGTAGTCTTGTTATTTATGGGAGTACTAATAATTCCTATTCGTGGTGGTGTGAAGGTGTCGGTAATGAATATAGGTGAGGCATATTTCAGTACAAATATGAAGCTAAATCATGCGGCTGTAAATCCTCTTTTTAGTTTGATGGAGAGTTATAGTAAGGAAGAAGATTTTGCTTCTCAATATCGTTTTATGGATAAAGAAAAGGCAGATAGTATTTTTAAGACTATGGTAAGTACTGTTAGTAAAAATACCAAACCATTATTAAAATCGAAGAAGTTAGACATTTATATTTTTATTTTAGAGAGCTTCTCTATAAAGATAATGCAAACAGAGGCGACTCCTTGTCTTAATAGATTAAAAAAAGAGGGCATTTTCTTTGATAATTTTTATGCAAATAGTTTTAGAACAGATCGTGGTATAGTGTCTGTTTTGAGTGGTTATCCTGCTCAGCCTACAACAAGTATTATGAAGTTTACAAAGAAAGTAGGTACGCTTCCATCTATATCCAGTGTTCTAAAGCAACAAAAATATCGTTTAAAATATTATTATGGAGGAGATGCTAACTTTACAAATATGCGTTCTTATCTTACAAGTCAGGATTTTGTAAATATTGTTTCGGATGTTGATTTTCCTTTAAAATATCGTCTAAGTAAGTGGGGAGTTCCTGATGGATATGTATTTGATAAGTTAATATCTGATATTAAGCACCGTAATCCTTCTGACGAACAACTTACTTTTCAGGTGTTACAAACGAGTAGCTCGCATGAGCCTTTTGATGTGCCATATCATCATTTGAAAGATAAGGTGCTAAACGCTTTTGCGTATACCGACAATTGTATAGGAAAATTTATAGATTTTTTAAAGAAAAGTGGTCGTTGGAACAAGTCTCTTGTCGTCCTTGTGCCAGATCATCTTGGTTGTTATCCTGAAGATATAAGTAGTTCTACTCTTGAGCGTTACCAGATACCTATGCTCTGGTTAGGAGGATCTATTAAGGAGCCTCAACGTATTAGTGTTTATGGTTCTCAGCAAGATATTGCGGCTACCTTACTTGCACAGTTAGGCTTATCTCATAAGGAGTTTTTGTTCTCTAAGGATTTACTCGACACAGAGAGTCCTCATTTCGCTTTCTTTACTTTCCCTGACCTTTGGGGTATAGCAACATCTACAAGTAAGATTATTTATGATAATACTTCTAATAAGATGATTCTTAAGCGCGGTATAAATATTAGGCATTACAATAATATAGGTAAGGCTTATTTGCAATGTCTTTATGATGATTTGGCAGAAAGATAATTATTTTTACACGCCATCTTCTTCTGTGTCTTTGGCTTTTTCAGTAGCTTTACTATTATTTTTATCCTTCTGTTGATCGCCGTCTGTATCTAATGTTTGTGCTTTTGTCATGGATAGATGTCCTAAGTTATCTATTACGATATCAATAGGAATATATTCATCGCTCGATGGAGCAGGCGAGCCAATGCTGGCTCCGAAGCGTAAAGTTTTAAGATATACACTGTCGAACATAAAACCTAACAAAGCTCCATTTTTACCATATTGCTCATTAGAAAATTGGATAAAATCTTTCTTTGTAAATTCTTTTTGGTAAAACTTTGTACCATCTTCACGCTTTATGTTTATTATAATCTTATTATCGTAATATTTTTTACCGTCTTCATCATAAGCTAAAGGTAATCCTTTATCAGCTTTGCGAATAATGGTAATGATGTATTGCGTACCAAGCCAATCTATCTTTTTAGTATAAGTAAAGCCTTGTAGCTCAATAGGACCTTTTGGTAGTTTAGGTTTTGGAGCTATCTTTGTAATAATGTCATGTGTATGCTTTTCTTTTTTGCAACCTGTAAGCGAAAAGAGTGCTATCCCAAGCACAGTGAGTAAAATATATTTCTGTATCATAAAATTTTATGTTATTGTGAGACAAAAGTACTTAAAAAAAATCAGACTTCATAAAAAAAACATTATCTTTGCACTGTTGAAGGATTAAAATACGGGTCGTATCGATAGATTGGGATAGTCTTCAAATAAATTAGAAAAACCCGAGATGACTTCTTTTGTTAATGGCGGGCCACAAATATCATGAAATGATAAAGTCGTAAGACCAGTGGATTACAAAGGCAAGAAGCTCTCTTATCATTGATACTCGGACTTTTCATCATATCATCGATGCGGCTCTTTTTCCTTTTTACATTTTGTTTTAATTATACTATACATATTTCTAAACAATTTTTTATACTATGTTTTCAGGTATTATAGAAGAAATGGCCACTATAGTTGCCATTAAACATGAAAAAGAAAATATACATCTTACTCTTACTTGTTCTTTTGTTAATGAGTTAGGCATTGATCAAAGCATTTCTCATAATGGTGTATGCCTTACGGTAGTGTGTATTGAAGGAGAGTGCTATACCGTTACAGCAATGAGGGAAACAATAGAACGCTCAAATTTAGGCTTATTAAAAGTAGGAGATAGCGTAAATGTAGAACGTTCAATGATTATGAATGGTAGGCTCGATGGACATATAGTTCAAGGTCATGTTGATGAAACTGCTACGTGTGTTGAAATAAAAGATGCTAATGGTAGTACTTATTATACATTTGAATATCCTTTTAATAAAGCTATGGCTGCGCGTGGTTATTTTACCGTTGATAAAGGTTCTGTAACGGTTAATGGAGTTTCTCTTACTGTATGTCAGCCTACGGATAATACTTTTACTGTAGCTATTATTCCTTATACAAAAGAAAATACTAATTTTAAATATATTAGTGTAGGTACTATTGTAAATATAGAGTTTGACATTTTAGGTAAGTATATAGCTCGATTACAATCTATAATAAAATAAGTGAACGTTTTTATTTGTATTTTATATCATTAATATTATAATATATATAAAAAACGTAGATAAAAATAATTGCCATAAGTAGTGCTTATAAGATATAAGGCTGCTTATGGCAAATTATTTTATTTATGCTTTAATATCAGAAGAGGGAATGTCGAGCGAAGAATAAACACTATTTTTACTAATATATTCTGGTACTATAGCTTTCATCTTTGCTACAATAGCCATATCATCATAAGTATGAGCAATAGAAATTAAATCGTTAATATCTTTCTCAACTTCAGCAAAACTATATTCGCGTACCTTTGCAATACGAATTTTGTTATGGAAACTTGGCAATGTGTTTTCTGTAGAACTTAAAACCTCCTCGTATAGCTTTTCACCAGCGCGTAATCCTGTGTATTCTATTTTTATGTTTTTAGCTCCTGAAAGGTTTATCATTCGTTTTGCCAAATCTGATATTTTAACAGGCTTACCCATATCAAATACAAATATCTCTCCTCCTTTACCATGTACTCCAGCTTCTAATACAAGTTTGCAAGCCTCTGGAATTAACATAAAGAAACGTATAATATTAGGATCTGTAACTGTGACAGGACCGCCTTCTTTTATTTGTTTCTCAAATAATGGAATAACAGAACCATTTGAGCCTAATACATTGCCAAAGCGGGTAGTTACAAATTGAGTAGCACTTTCTTTATCCTTGCTTTTATTAATGTATTGATTAAGACTTTGGCAATAAATTTCACAAATACGCTTAGAGCAGCCCATAACATTAGTAGGATTTACAGCTTTATCAGTAGAAATCATTACAAACTTTTTAACACCATACTTAACACTAAGGTCTGCTATGATTTTTGTTCCACGAACATTATTTAATATGCTTTCAGATGGGTTATCCTCCATCATAGGGACATGTTTGTAGGCTGCTGCATGAAAAAGATAGTGTGGCTTATACTTGGCAAAAATATTATCCATACGCTCTTCGTTAGTAATACTTGTTACTATAGTTTCTGCTGCAATGTCAGGATAATCATTGCGCATCATTAACCGTATATCATGTTGAGGCGTTTCTGCTTGGTCTATTAATATAAGTTTAGCAGGTTTATAAACTGCTATTTGGCGTATCATTTCAGACCCTATGCTACCAGCTGATCCTGTTATAATAATATTTTTGCCATTAAGCAAAGCACCTATAGCGTTCATGTCTACTTGAATTTGGGTACGAGGCAATAAGTCTTCTATGTTGATTTCTTTTAAATCTATATTAGAATAGTCGTCATCAGGAGTCCATATACGTGTGTCTGAACTCATGTAAATCTTTACACCTAAATTCAGAAGAATATCTTGTAGAGCTACATCATTGCGAAACCTATCATTTTGAAGAGGTGAAACAAGTACAGCTTGAATATTAAGTTCTTTAATGATATTAGAAAAGTTTTTATTGTAAATAAAAACTTTTTCTCCCATTAGAACATGACCTTTCATTTTGTCGTCATGAGAAATAAAACCTTTTAAGATGAAACGTCGTGGCCTCTCATCACGAATATTTTTAGCTAACCCTATACCTCCGCTATTCATTCCATAGATAAGTGTACGAATACCATTTTTATTAGAATATATAGTATCATAAAATGATTTTACTAAAACACGAAATAATATCATGCCAATCATAGCAAGTATATACATTACAAATATTTGCTTGCCATTCATTGGATAAAATTCTATACCAGCAAAACGCCAATTATAAATGACATAATGCATAGCTTCAGCAATTATTAAAGATAGTAATATAGCAAAGAAGACTCTACGAATATCTACAAAAGAAGAATATCTTACTATACCAGAATAGGTTTTAAAAGCTCTAATACCTATAAGGACAAATATCATATAAATAATTATAGAGCACGAAATACTTTTGAAATTTGTTAGGCTTATAAAATTGCCGCGGTAAGATAACCAAAAAACTATAAGCCCAGAAAGGTAACATATTATACCATCTATTATAAGTATGACCCAATAAGGCAAGGCATTTGCAGAAAAATACCAATTAAAAATTTTCTTTAAAGCTTTCATTTTTCAAAATAAATTGACTCTATAAAAGTGTGGTAGCATTAATGTAATAACCACATCATAATGATTTTATATGGCAAAGGTACTAAAAAATGAGGATTAAATATTATTCTTTTAATTTAAAAATTGTTTAAACAGCAAATAAACGTTTGTTTGTTTTTTATTATTTTAAGTCCATTTGTATATGATATAATCCAGCATACAGATTACTTTTGTGTATAAAGCTAATAACGATATGGTTTGTTCCGCTGTTTTTATTAATCCTTTTAGGTTCTAATACGAAATTACCATCTAACATTAGATAATTATCTCCCCCTAAAACATGATAGCCTTCCTTTATAGCATCATTAGCAAAACATAGCATTTCTTCTTTTGACCATGTGAATAGGTTTATTCGTTGAATGGTTAGTTGGTTGTTAGTAAACGTTCCATAAAATCCTATTTGCCTTGGATAGTTACCAGTAATTCTATCTACTCCTTTATTTTCATCATAGTCCATGTTATAGTGATATATTAATTCTTTTTGAGAACCAAAACCTTTTATAACTTGAGCTATGTTAAGATTATAACTTAGTGCAATATTATCATATACTTGAAAGCTATTAGTTTGATATTGTGTATTAGAAATGAGGTTATAAAGATATGAGAAAGAAAATGGTTTAGCTTTATTATTATGTGGTATAACGTTTTTATTAACAGAGCGTTGAGGCTCTTTTAAATGAGAAAAGTTATTTTGTTTTGTTGTAATAGATTTGGCTTGTTTCATGATTAAAGGTTCATCAGCTTTATAACGATTACAAAATAAATCAATTTTTGTGGTTTTATTAATGTAAGAATCTTCTCCTCCATTTTTACTATCTATCATTCTACCTTTATACCACTTAGTGGTATTTTCTATATTACCATTTTTATTATAAATAAAGACGTTACCGTTTAACACTCCGTTTTCATAATTAAGTTTCATACTAACCTTGCCAGTAGGATAAAAAGAAACAGCTCTTCCATGTGCAATTCCTTTTTTATATTGCATAATAGATTCTACTCTGCCCGATTTAAAGAATGTACGACAAATACCGTCGAGTATAGTTTTTCTATCATTTATTTTATCAATAGTAATATATTGTTTTTCTGCCTTGAGCTGACCTGTAATGTAATAATCATAAAAAACTTTTTTGCCAGCATCGTTTCTTCCTGTAAGGCGATAGTAAGCTGCTTGTGTAGCATGAGTAACGCCATACCCATTGATGTCATAAAATAAAGCATTTGGTGGTATGTTTAAACTTTTGTGTTGTTGGGCAAAGACAAAAACAACACTTGTTAATATGTAAGCAAAGAGAAATATCTTCTTCATGATCTTTTTTTGTGGAGCAAAAATACATTATGTCTGTGTAAAAAACAAATTTATTAATAATTTTTCTATATCAAAATACGAATTACAAAACTAATTTGTATCTTTGTTTCTGAAAATACTAACTTGCTAATACATAAAATATAATGTTTAATACATCTGAAGAGATTGTTAGTTTTAAAGAACTTATAAACCTACTTCTAAAAAGGAATATAAAAAAGCGCATAGCCATAGTATGGCCTGAAGAAAAGCATACTCAAGAGGCTGTTATATTAGCGGTAAAGAAAGGGTTTATAGATCCTATTCTAATATGTTCTCAATCTGTCGCGAATAAGTTTTCTACAAATAATTTATTTAAATGTTATGTGGAAATCGATCCTATCAAAGCTGCACGAAAGGCAGTTGACTTAGTAAAAATAGGAGAAGCAGAAGCTATTATGAAAGGGTTTGTTTCTACTGATATTTTATTAAAAGCTATTTTAGATAAAGAGAATGGCATCTTGCCTAAAGAAACTGTAATGACACATATAACTGTAGCAGAAATACCAAATTATAAAAGGCTTTTAGTATTTACTGATTCTGCTGTAATTCCATTCCCAACAGATAAACAACGTGAGCAGCAGATTAAATATGTTGTAGAGATATGTCATAAGTTTCAAATTAAAGAGCCTAAGATATCGTTGATTCATTGCTCTGAAAAGGTAGATAAACGTCATTTCCCATATACTGAACACTATGTTATATTAAAGGAAAAATGTCAAAAGGGTGAGTTTGGTAGCTGTATTATAGATGGCCCACTCGATCTAAAGACATCTTGTTCGTTAGAAGCACTACAATATAAACTTATTAAATCACCTATAAATGGTGAGGCAAACGCATTAATTATGCCAAATATAGAAGCGGGTAATATCTTTTATAAGACGATAACACTTTTCTCTAAAGCTGAAACAGCTGCTATTTTGCAAGGTCCGTTAGTACCTATAATACTTACAAGTAGAGGAGATTCGATAACAACTAAGCTTAATAGTTTAGCATTAGCTACTTTAATATCTGATAAGCATGGGATATAAGATTCTTGCAATTAATCCAGGGTCTACATCAACTAAGATTTCTGTATCTAATGATGATAAGTTTATTCTTGTAGAAGATATTGTTCATACACAGGAAGAATTAAAATCTTTTGCGCGAATTAGCGATCAGTTGAATTATCGTAAGGAAGTAATCTTGGAAAAGTTAAAAGAGAAAGGGATACCATTTAAGTTTGATGCTATAATAGGAAGAGGAGGGTTAGCAAAAGCTGTAGAAAGTGGTGTGTATAAAGTTACTACAGAAATGATTAATGCCCAACTTACGGCTTTTCATCAGCATGCTTGTGATTTAGGTTGTGCTATTGCATATGAAATAGGTAAGGAAGTAGGTTGTTGTAATTGTTTTATTGCTGATCCTGGCGTTGTAGACGAAATGCTTCCAGAGGCTCACATATCTGGAACACCACTTATTTCGCGAGTTTGTATCTGGCATGCACTTAATCAGAAAGCCATTGCTCGTCGTTTTGCAAATGACATAGGTAAACGATACGAGGAACTTAACCTTATAGTATGTCATTTAGGTGGTGGTATTTCTATTGCTGCTCACGAGAGAGGTAAGGCGGTAGATGCTAATAATGCATTAAATGGAGAAGGTCCTTTTTCGCCAGAGCGTACAGGTAGTTTGCCAGTAGCAGATCTAATACATTTATGTTATTCTGGGAAATTTACAGAACAGGAGCTAATTACTTATATTTCTAGTAAAGCTGGTCTTACAGCGCATCTTGGAACAAATAATTGTTTAGAAATAGAAAGACGTATAAAATGTGGTGATAAGCATGCAGAGCTGATATTTAAAGCCATGGCTTATCATATTGCTAAAAGTGTGGCTGCTGAGGGAGCTGTACTCTGTGGGAATATAGATGCTGTTATATTTACAGGAGGTATAGCACGTAGCACTTATATGATGGATATATTTAAGAAGCGTTTATCATATCTTGCACCTATATATATATATCCAGGTCAAGATGAAATGCTTGCTTTAACTGAAAATGCAATAGCAGTCCTTAAAGGAAATAGAGATGCAAAAGACTATTAGATTTAGATATACTTTTAACATAAAAAATAAAGGCCTATGAAGGTACATGAATTTCAAGCAAAAAAAATTTTTGCTGATTATGGATTACCAGTTGAAAGGAGTATTTTGTGTAAAACTCCTGATGAAGCTGTAGCTGCTTATAAACAACTATGTGTTAAAAAGGTTGTTGTTAAAGCGCAAGTACATATTGGCGGACGTGGTAAGGCAGGAGGTGTAAAGCTATGTTCAAATGAAAAAGAAGTTAGGGAACATGCTACTGCTATTTTAGGAATGAATATCAAGGGGTATACCGTTGAGAAGATTCTTGTGGGTGAAGCTGTAGATATTTCTGCAGAATATTATACAAGTATATTAGTTGATCGTACAACAAAGTGTCCTATTTTAATGCTTAGTCGTTCTGGAGGCATGGACATAGAACAGGTAGCTAAAGATACACCAGAGAAGATAGCTAAAATTGTTATTGATCCATTGGTTGGTTTGAGTGATTATGTAGCTCGCGAGGCTGCTTTTAAGCTATTTGATAACATGGAACAAGTAAAACAAGCGGTTCCGTTATTTAAAAATTTATATAGGCTCTTTGTAGATAAAGATGCATCATTGGCAGAAATTAATCCACTTGTAAAGTTAAATGATGGTACTTTAAAAGCGATTGATGCTAAAATGACCTTTGATGATAATGCTCTTTTCCGTCATTCTGATGTAGCAGAGCTGTTTGAACCAACAGAAGAAGAGAAAAAAGAGCGTGCTGCTAAGGAAAAAGGATTTAGTTATGTTAATCTTGGTGGTAATATAGGTTGCATGGTTAATGGCGCAGGTCTTGCTATGGCTACAATGGATATGATAAAGCTTTACGGTGGAGAGCCTGCTAACTTCTTAGATATTGGTGGTAGTTCTAATCCAGAAAAGATAGTAGAAGCAATGAAATTATTGCTTAGTGATAAGCATGTGAAGGTAGTCCTTATCAATATTTTTGGTGGTATTACTCGTTGTGATGATGTAGCAAAAGGTTTGTTAGAAGCTTTTAAAATTATTCAAACAGATATTCCTATAGTTATTCGTCTTACTGGTACAAATGAGAAAGAGGGTAGAGCTTTATTAGAAGGTACCCATTTTACAGTAGGTAAAAGTATGGCAGATGCTGGTCATAAAGCAGTAGAGCTTAGTAAGTAACATTAAAAATAATCGAAGCTATGAGTATTTTAATAAATAAGAATACACGATTAATAGTGCAAGGTATAACAGGTAGAGATGGAAGTTTTCATGCTACCAAGATGAAAGAATATGGTACTAATGTTGTAGGTGGAACTTCTCCTGGAAAAGGAGGACAAAAGGTTAATGACATACCTGTTTTTAATACTGTAAAAGAAGCCGTAAAAGCAACAAGAGCGAATACTTCTATAATATTTGTTCCTGCTGCATTTGCTAAAGATGCAATGTTTGAAGCCATCGATGGTGGTATAGAACTTGTTGTTTGTATAACAGAGGGTGTACCTACTTTAGATGCAGTAGCAGCACAGCGTTATGCTAAATTACGTGGAGTTAAGGTTATAGGTCCTAATTGCCCAGGGCTTATTTCTCCAGATGAAAGTATGGTAGGTATTATGCCTGCTAATATTTTTAAGAAGGGGCATACAGGTGTTATTAGTCGTAGTGGTACGCTTACTTACGAGGTAGTTTATAATCTTACTCAGGAAGGTTTAGGATTGTCATCAGCTATTGGTGTAGGTGGCGACCCTGTAGTAGGGCTTTACTTTGAAGATCTTCTTCAGATGTTCCAAGACGACCCTGAAACAGATTCCATTGCGCTTATTGGTGAAATAGGTGGTGATGCAGAAGAACGTGCTGCTAAATTTATTAAAGAACATGTAACAAAGCCTGTTGCAGTCTTTATATCTGGTCAGCAAGCTCCTCCTGGAAAACAAATGGGGCATGCAGGTGCTATTATATCAAGCGGGTCAGGTACGGCTAAAGAAAAAATAGCAGCATTTGAAGCTGTAGGAGTGCCTGTGGCTAAGGAAACTAAAGAGATACCAATATTATTAAAGAAGCAACTAAGATAAGAAAAACTTCTTCTTGGTTTAAAGCCCTAACTTGAAAATGTTAGGGCTTTATTATGGCAGAATGTTAGCTAATTATGGTATGAGACCTCTGCAAGCCTGAAAGGATTTGGACGGATGGGTAGGTCTTCGGCTACGGCTACCACCTTTTCCTTGCCGGTCTCCTGCTTCTTGTCAGGATTCCACTTGTAAAAGCGGGGGCGGTTCTGTTCCTTGTCCATCTTGACGTAGGCATTGAAGGATTGCCCTTCCTTGTCCACCATATTCTTCAGATAGAGCGTGCGACCGCTGTCCAAGGCTTCACGCTGTTTTTCGCTCAGTTCCAAACCGCAGAGTTTATGTGGTGCGCCTTGTTGCTGCGTGTGCTGCTGTCGCTCTTTCAATCCTTGCTTGCCATCGAAGATAAACTCGATGCCTTTCTTCTCGGCATTGACTTGCAGGGTGGCATCAAAGGACTTACCGCTCTTGGCGGTCATTCCTTCCACTTTCACAGCTTTGCCTTCTACAAGGTCTTTATACTGTGCATCGGAAAGCGTAACGCCTTTGATTTCCTTTGGGATAGCCACACGGTCGGCACGAAGGGCGATGAGTTCGTTGGTCTGTGGGTCAATAGAGACATAGGCAGCAAATGGCTCTCTATTCTTGGGCGTAATCTCAATGGTCTTGCCAAGATTGCCCGTTACAAGGAGTTGTTCTTTCTCTTCGGGCGAGAACTTGTGTCCCATATAAGGGAAATCGAGCTGTGGCTCTTTGCGGAGTGGATGAACTGCCAAACCGATGTTGCCATCGCTATCGGTACGAAATGCCAAACGGGCATCGGTGTAGATGGTGGTGTCACCAAAAGGTATGGCAATCGTTATAAGATTGCTCTTCTGCCAGTTGAGCATTTTTGCCAACTCTCCGCTTTGTTCCAACCGCTCACGGGTAAGTCCAAGGCTGTCAAGTTGCTTCCAATCAATCTTCGATTCGTCAATGGCAGTGGCATTCTTCTGCTTGGGCAGAAAGTCCTCAAAGCGCACCTGACTGTCTGCCAACTGCTGCTTGTTCTCTGGCTTCTCTCGATTTTGCAGCATCGAGTGTAGTGATGCCACGCCTTGCTCCACATTGTTAGCCACTACCTTGTAGAGCCCAAACCGAGTTGGCTCGTTGAACTGTTTGAGGAAATTGGTCATGAAGTTTTTCAGCAAGCCGTCCTTGTTGTTGAACTTCAAGAAGGCCGCTTGATGCACATCTTGGGCTTCCGTGGTTTGGAGTTTGCCTTTGTCATCAATACCTGAAACTACTGAGAGCTTTCCTGCTTCATTCTCGCTCTTCACTTCCGTGCGGTCTTCCAATACCAGAACATAGTTGTCATTGTTGTTCGATTCCATAATCATTTGTTATTGAGTGAATAAATTGTTATCAAGCAGCAAAGTTACACGTATAATAGAAGTAAATTTTGATATCGGGACATCACGAGAAAAACAAGGAAATAAAAAGAAAGAAAAAAGTTATATAAAAATTTGGAAGTTTGATTTTAATTATTTACATTTGCGACCAATAACAATAGTATTTGTAACCAAACAACTCAAATCCATGAACCTATGAATATGAAAAAGAGTTCTACATTTTTTATTATGTTACTATTAGCACTGTCTGCACATGCACAAATTGACAATGGCTCATTAATGGTGGACAGCATTATCCGCACATTGCCCGAAGTGATGGTTAAAGGTCAACGCCCAATTGTGAAGACAGATGGGACAAAACTAATCTATAATATCTCTAAGTTAATCGAAAATAAAGGCATTGACAATGCATACGACGCAATTAGGTTGCTACCAGCCGTAAATGATCATAATGGTGTGTTATCCCTCTCAGGCAAGAGCGTGACAGTCATGTTGAATGGGAAAAAATTAACGATAGATGCCGATCAGTTAAACACACTGCTCAAGTCTATCCCTGCCGATCAGATTAAGTCTACAGAAGTAATATATACGGCTCCGGCAAAATACTTGGTGAGAGGGGCTGTCATAAATATTTTACTTAATCATGCTCATAACAATATACAAGGTAATATAATAACTTCATATAATCAAAGCCATTATGCAAAATTTAATGATCAAATAGTATTAAATTACAACAAAGGTAAGTTTTCGGCTAATTTAATCTATAAATTTGATAAAGGCAAGAGATTCTCCAAGGAAAGAGAAGAGGCAATCCATCAATTAAGTGACGGAAATATTTATAACATCAACACAAAATCGTCATTGTTAAGCAAATATACAGAAAACTCAATACGATTTGGCATTGACTATAATTGGAGCGACTATCATTACTTATCTTTTGCCTATAATGGAAGTTTCAAGAGATTAAATGGAGAAAATAACATTTCAGGAAATATAGAGTCAAAAATATTCAACAAGACAGAAAGCACACTGCATAATTTCAGTTTAAGCTATGCCCTGCCTTGCGGTCTAAGCCTTGCCACTGAATATACATATTACAATTTACCATCAAGTCAGTTGTTAAATAGTACCTTGCCTAATCGTATCCTCAACTTTTCAAGTGAAGAAAGACAAAAAATAAATCGTGTGGAGTTTGATGTTGTGAAAAATAACCAATTATCAGAGGCTCTTTCACTAAACTTTGGTGCATATTACACATTGAGTAGAGATCACAGTAATCAATATTACTCCTCCACTGGAAATAATACAGAAAACTTCCCTGTGAATGATTCTTTCCTTGCTAACGAGGATATAGTGAATATTTTTGTGGGCACAGATTACAATATATCTAAAATGTTTACAATAAATTTATCCTTAGCGGCAGAGTATTATCATAATCCAAGTTGGAATAAATGGTGTATGTATCCTTCTGTTATAATGACGTATGCTCCCAAAAGTCCTCATTTTGTTCAATTGGGTTTTAGCAGTCAAAGTGTATTCCCTAATTATTGGGAGGTTAAGAATTTTACCGACTATACTAATGGTGGGTATGATCTCATAGTAGGCAATCCTGCTCTAAAACCTTCAAGAGAATATAACATTAACTTATTGTACCTCTTTCGTAAAAAATACAATCTTAATGTTTGGTATAATTATGTTGACGACTATTTTAAGCAGATTCCTTATCAAATGCCTGATGAGTTAAAAGTAATATATAAAAGCCTAAATTTTAATTATCAACAACAGTTGGGCTTCCAATTATCAGCACCTTTAAATATAGGGACTAAATATTCCTCAAATTTTGACATTATGATAGCTTGGCAAAAAGAAAAATGCACCCAATTTTATGATATACCATTTAATCGTAATAAACTATGGGCGCGATTCAATCTAAGAAATACATTTATTGTTATTCCGAATAAGTTATTTGTCAATTTAAATGGAGTAATACGGACGAAAGCAATACAAGCCATATATGATTTGCCGGCTTCTGGCAGTGTAGATGCAAATGTTGTTTATCAGTTCTGGCAAAAGAAATGTATGTTAAAGATATATTGCAATGATATTTTCGAAACTTCGTCCATTAATCCGGAGATACATTATAGAAACCAAAAATTGAAAATGGATTTTACTGCATTTAGAAATTGGGGTATCACATTTTCCTATAAATTTGGTAGCTTTACCCATAAGGATTATGACGAGGTTGATACTTCACGATTTAAGAAATAAAAGATAAAGTCCACAAATAACCAAAGACTTAAAACTTATGGTTTGGTATTTATAAATAGTCCACCCTTAAAAGCCTAATATTCATCTGATTCATAGTATATTATGCTATAAATTATTTGCAAATATCTG
>NZ_JBWPJP010000018.1:0-52305 GCF_056583855.1 Prevotella sp. C0209C1
AAACACAAACTATTTTGTAAACGAGCAGGTATAGAACCAACAATAGGACATCTTAAAGCAGACCACCGATTATCTCGCAACTTTTATAAAGGTGTGAAAGGAGATGCTATCAATGTATTATTAGTTGCGGCAGCATATAACTTCAAAAGAGCTATGAGAGTTCTTTTGTACCTTATAAAAAGAATCAGCATAAAGCTTGTCAATACAAACTTTATGCTGAAATATAGTTTTTAAGGGACGACTATATAAAGAAGCCATTTGTTCCTGATGAACTTGATGCGCATCTTCACGCTATTCTGAAGATGAAAGAAGGCAAGAAAAGCAGAAATGAAGAAGACTTATGCAACTTCGGACATTACACCTTAAATACCAAATACTCTACATTGCTTGACAATGTAACAGATAAACGATTCATGCTTACTGTAAGAGAAGCGCAGATTCTTCAGGTGTTGGCAGAAAACAAAGGTGAAGTAGTGAGAAGAAATGTCATTTTAAGCCGTTTTTGGAATACTGAGGATGATTATTTCGCATCTCGCAGCCTTGATGTATTCATTACCAAACTCAGAAAGCTATTTGCCGCTGATTCTTCAATAGAGATTATTACCAAAAGAGGAACTGGACTTATACTTGAGGTCCAGGAATAATCTTCAAGTTTTGGCACTAAATTGATTATATTGAAGCGGAAAATGTATTACGTTAAAGTAGCTCATGTCATGGTAAAATGTATCCATGGCAAGGGCTACTTTTTATTTGTAGAGTAAGAGAGAAGAACCATTATTCAACCTGTGTCATATGACTTTCCATTATTTGCACTAATTGTGGTGCTAATGGAGTGACTATTGTACTATCATCCCATTCAGAAAAAGGCTCGTTTGATTTTGATTTCCTTACTTTTTTGTACTGTCTCATTTCGTCTTTGGAGATATACTTGTGTTCCAAAACATATAGTTCATCAAAAACTTCAATCATCTGTTCTTTGGGCTCCTTCTTGTGACTAAAAAACAACTTTCTATAGTTCTTTCGGTTTATCAAATCCATATAAGATTGATATTCAGACTTATATATATAATTTTCTGTCTGATAAAAGTTCTCAAGCCGTGTAGTATAACCAAATAGTGTTTTAAGCTTCTTTTCTTTAGTAGTAATAGCATCATATTCAACTCGCAATACCCCTTGAACTGTATCTAACCTTATTACACCTCCAACCATTTCGTTTAAGAATAATCGGCAATCTATACTATCCGCATTATATCTCCATCCTTCTTTTTTTAATGATTCTATTAATGTGAGACCATCCAAATATGGAGTATAAATATATTTATTGACAAGAGTATTTGTTCTTTTCGTATCCTTTTCAATCAATTCGTTGTTTTGGAAAGTACGGATCTTTTGAACAAATCTCTCCGTATCTTTATGTTTTACATTGATAAAAAAATCCAAGAAGCCGTCTCTGAAATATTTCATGCAAGAATCATTCAGTTGATAGCTTCGGAAGTAAGTCTTAAGATAAATGTAATCTGTATTCTTTGCTGTAACTGTCACCTCTTTCAATTGATAGTCAATAGGAGAAAGAAAAACAGATTTGCCTTTCTTAAATTGTGAGGATTTCACATTCTCTGGATTATAGGCAATATGTTGTATAGTAACAATCTCATCACTCAAGTTTTTAGGTAAATTACCGTCAATGTCTGTCGTTCCAACGACAGCCCCTTTGTTATTTAAAATCTGCGCATAGGATATTGGCTGATTTGTTGTTTTATCCAGCAATACAGCATGACCTGAGACATTCAGATTTACAATGAATAATAAGGATAAAATAGTGCAAATTTTTACTTCCATACTAACAAAAGAACTTATTAAAACTATAATAATCTTGGATGACAATGAGAGAGATAATGTTAATCTACATTCTTACCGTGAAATACACGAATGCCGAAGATAAAGATTTCTGTGTTTCCTTTAATTCCGTCCATCGCACCAGTTACTTTAATAATGGATATACCACCACCATTAGTACTTTTCATTTCTTGTAGATTCATCTCCTGCATACAAACTTCTGTTTTCATAACTTTTAAAATTAAATGTGAATAATAATTGTCATTTATTGCAATAAATTTTCAAACTGCAATCAATCAAGTTTGTTGTTCTTTTAACACTGCAAATTTAGCTTGTCTTATTGGTGGCAAATGTTAAGCTAATGTTATTTTTAGGTTATCCATATTGTTTAATGTATCCTTTCAGAACTGACTATGCTTTTTGTTATTATAAAGCAACTGGTATTCCACCCATCAGCAACGCCAAATCCCGGAATGATACTTTCCTTTGAATTGAAAGTTCCAATAGACTATGAAACAGATTGGTTTAAGAGAATGAGGTCTATAATGAGTGAAATACCTGTTGTATGGCAGAAGGACTATTGTCATATAACATTAGCATTCATAGATGATACTCCGATCGATTTGGACTTGCGCCAAATCATCAAGAAAAATCTTGATGCAATAGAAACGCCTACTCTCACATTTGACAAAATAGGGGCATTTGAAATTACAACAGGATTGGGTTTTATTCATCTTGGTGTTTCAGAAATACCATCGCAGTTTTTGTCTATGGTAGAATCTATGCGCAATGATTTGAAAGACGTTGCTGTAAGATGTTTTCTAATTTCAGGTTGCATGTAACGCTCGGTAGGGTTAGACTGTCTGGCCTTATTATTTCAATTATTGATAATATAGCAAATACAGTTGACTTGCAACTATTGCTGTCCGATAAAACTCAAAAGAGCAATCGAGTAGGAGGTAAACACTAATCATAGGTGCTTATCTCTTACTTTCGTGTTCACTGACCTCTCACACCACCGTACATGCGGTTCCGCATACGGCGGTTCCTATTTTAGGTGTCATTCGAGATACGATCCCATTAAAGTGGCATACCCTGCTGAGCGTAGTTTATTGTTATCTATCGTCCTTGTTAAAATAGGACTATCAGCTATTCGCCAATAACTCTTGCGAGTATTACCCCATTCGTATGCTTGGTATTGATTGATACCATATCTGATGAGGTTTGCCACTTTTGTCCTGACTTTCTTCCAAGCTTTCTATATACACATGCGTATTCTACGTCTTAACCATTCATCAGTGTCAAGTAGGAGACATTTCATATTGGCAAGGTGATAGTAACCTACCCAACCTCTTATGTATTCTTTCAGCTTTTGCTTTCTCTTGGCGTGTCCTCATCCATTACTGCGACTTGTCAGTTTTTTTAGCCTTGACTTCATCTTGGCTTTGGACTTTGGGTGTACCGTGAGTTGGTATTTGCCGTTCATTACATAAAAGGAGTAGCCAAGGTATTTCACTCTGCGCACATACGACACTACGGCCTTTTCCTTGTTGATTTTGAGATATAGAGCATTCTCTATAAAGCGATGAAAGAAGAAAGACAAATATAGTTACTGCGTAGTACCATTATTTCTAGTACTTTACTACACGTTAATCCTTTTTCTTTCACCGCTTTATCCCTTAATGTAGTTATGTAGTAAGATACAATCTCAGTGAAAGAAAAAGGAAAGATAAGAAATAATCAATTAGTTATTCGTGTTACCGAACATAAACATCGGTATTATCACGGATACAGGTTTCTGCAACCTCTCACAGATATACTTTCTGAACAAATGCGCTTCCGTACTGTCCAATTGAAAGGACAAGGCGATGATTGTTGTTAGTGAATAGAGCGGAGCATAACCTTTGAGTTGTCCGTTAATGATGATTTCCTCCTCACCTGCAACCTTCTCATTGGGATGTAGATGGGAGGATTTCATTACTGTTTGCAGTCTATGGTTAAGTTTACTCCACGTTACTCCGAAGAACCTTGTGAGTTCGCCCTCTGTTATGACTATCTTTCCGTTTCCCTTTTGGATTATCTGCATATTGCTGCCCCAATCAAAATAACTGCGCTGATTTCCCGCGCTGGTCTTCGTCTTTAATTTATAGCTCGTATTCATGCCGTATCCCCCTTTCTGCCATTTAAACTAACAATCAATGGAATTTTCTTTGTAGCTGCATCCACATCCGCATTTGTGGTATTGTTATCCTTAGCCTTGTACTTGGCAATGAGCCTGTCCATATCCTCCGAAATTTTGTTGTCCGTTACCTGCGCATAAACTTGAGTGCTTGATATGGAAGCGTGCCCCATCATCTTGGCTATGCTCTCAATGGGAATACCTGCGCTTAGGCTCATTGTGCCAAATGTATGTCTTGCCATGTGGAAGGAAAGTCTTTGGCAGATACCGCAAGCCTTTCCCACGATGCTCAGCTTGGTATCCATGACACTACGGCTGCTATGAGGTTGGAAGAAAAGGCTGTCGCCTTTTTCTTTCACTGTCTGTTGTTCTTCGTTTCTTTCCTGCGCGTTCCTGCAATGACTGATGATAGCTTTCGCTATGGGATGTAACGGCACTATAAATTCTACTTTTGTTTTCTGACGCTCCTTTCTTATATACATCTTCCCATCCGCTGCACTCTTAATATGCCCAAACTTCAATTGTTCCATATCCGTAATGGCTAAACCTGTAAAGCAGGAGAAGATAAACGTCTGTCTTGCAAGTTCGGCATCGCTATCACATATCTTCATTGCCATCAGGTTTGCTACATCACTCTTACTAAGAAAGCGGATAGCCTTTTCCACCTTTTCATATTCTGCATGCTCAAATGGATTATAACGAATGATGCGCTGGCTTACCGCACGGAACATTAAACGGCTCAGCCAACAAAGATAATTGTTGATGGTAGAGCCTTTCAATCCTTTCTTTTTAAGAAAGAAGCGGTATTCCTCAAACAGTTCCTCTGTAATGGTTCCGATGGGTATATCCTGCACTCCTTTGTTTTCTACAAATTCACGGAGATTTCTGCCAGAATAGAACAGGTTCAGATAAGTTCCCTCTGCCCTTGATCTGCCAACACTTTCCTTGACTGCTTGGAGTTCCGCTCTGCTCATGGCAAGGAGCGTGGTCGGATTGGTGGCAATACCCTGTAAACAGTTCTTTACAAGCTCCACACTTACCACTCCATCCTTTACAAGAATATCCCGATAGGTCTTTTCCACCAAATCCCTAAACTCATTAATTCTTTGATTGGTCTTCTTATTGGTTGTCAAACCCTGCTTGGCATCCCACTCAGAGGGCTGGCACTCTTCGCCCGTGGTAATGACTGTGTTCTTTCCGTCTATGGTGATACGGCAGAGAATGGCGGTATTGCCGTCTGCCTTTGTTTTCAGTCTGTTGATATAGAACAGTATCTTGAATGTACTTCTCATTGTCTTGGTAGTCTTGATTTATAAGTAATGATAAGATAGAAAAAATAGGAATTAGATTGTTAACTGCATATCTTCAGTGAAAGAAAGGAAACGGTCAAATTCCTCAAAGAGTTTCTGTGGCGTTACCTTTGCATAACGCTCGGTCATGCTCACGTTGGAATGCCCCAGCATCTTACTCACGGTCTCAATCGGTACACCCTGTTCAAGCGTGATGAGCGTGGCAAAGGTGTGTCTTGCCGTATGTGTGGTAAAGAGAAAGGCTATACCCTCTCTAAGGCGCAATGCTTTAAGATACGACTGATAGGTGGCATACTTCATCTGTGGCAGCAGTCTTTCCCTTTCTTCGCTTCGATACTTCTCTACTATCCTAATCGCTTCGGGCAACAACTTAATACGGCAAAGTACACCTGTCTTCTTCCTATTGAACTTCATCCAAAGATTTTCCTCATCATCACGCACAAGATGGGACTTGTTCAGTTCCATCAAATCACAATATGCAGCACCCGTATAACAGGCAAAGAGGAAAATATCCCTTGCCGTTTCCATTTCTTCCTCCAACTCTCCGAAGTGGGTATTCATTAGTTTGTCAAGTGAACGTCTGTCAAGTGCCTTTGGGAGTTTCTTATCACCTCTTGCTATCTTTACATTAGCAAATAATAAGGTGTCAGCCAATCCTTCACGGTATGCCAACCTGCATACGGTCTTTATTTGGGATGCAACTGCATAGAAACTACTTTCCTGAAACCCTAATTTGTTCAAGTAATAGTCCCTGAAATCATAAATGAAATTTTCTGTAAGTTGCGAGAAAGACAAATCTTCCACCTTGTACTTGTCTTCGATAAATGTCCGAAGATTATTACGGGTAGTATAGTAATTGGAAATTGTTTCTCTCTTAATGTCAATTCCAATATGTTCTTTCTTCTCCCTGATGAGGATGTCCAATCGTTCGATAAGCATACATCGTGTCTGTACGCTGCCTTGAAACAGCTCCTTTACATCGGTTGCGTCAAATGGGCAACTTCTTGCAAGCAAAGACTGATAGGCTGACTGAATGGACAGCAGCAAGTTCTCCAACCTGCCATTCACCTCCACCGCCTCACGACTCTTTCCGTCCATTCTGCTCTCACGGGGATTCCACAAATCGGGATTGCAGGAGAGCTTGCAACTGAACTGGGCAATGGAACGCCCGATTGTGATACGTCCCATAATCGGAGCTTTCCCCGATTTGTCCAGACCGCTCTTTTTGAGGTAGAGCAACACCTTCATTTTCTCTTGTTTCATACGCTTTAATTTTTATGGGCAAAGTTACCTGAATTAAAGCGTTCCTCACTTATGCAGAAAACTGCCGACCGTAGCAACAACCACACGAGCGAAAATAACTTAGTTACCGAATATTGCCCCATCGTTACTTATGACGAAATCGGGTAACGCTCTAGTAACTGAACTTCTGCCTAAATCTGCATATTATAACTCTTTTTGAAAAGAGCACTTCTATGCAAATTATTCCGTTTCCTGCTCATTATCAGTCAGTTTACACCAACTTCGATATTTCTTCATTTTCGCTGATTAGTTGTAGTGCAAGTTCCATTAAATACATAGTTGGAATTATGGGACTTGCACTTTTCTATACATTTATGTTAACTATTATAATTATCCACAGTGGAAATATTTTTTCACTAAAATGGCTATTTCTTCTGGTTTATCATGTATATCAGCACGTAAAGTGCGGTCGTGGGTATCACGTAGTTGCTTTAAAATGCCGTCTATCATAGCAGCAGGGAATACATTGTATGCCTGATAAATAGATCGTTGCTTTTCTAAGCAATCTGCAGAAGCTTCACAAGAATCAGGTAGTTGTGTAAGATTAGCATATTTGCTGGCATTTTTTTCGTCATGAATATCACTATCGGCAAATGTACGTTCTGCTATTTCTTTGGCATTAGACATTTCAAAGCCATGACGACAAGCCACACATAACCCCGCAAGAAGCTGATAAATATCAGCAGAACCATCAGGTGATCGCATTTCAACAGTCTGTTTGCCACTATAATCACGTTGTGTTAAAGGTTCTAAGGGATTAGCTTTATGACACATGTCTTCACCAGAAGTCCAGCCTAAAGGTACACGAACCAAAACAGATCTATTGCTCATACCCCAACAAACGTTAGTAGGAGCTTCTTGATGAGGAACAAGACGGAAATAAGATGTAGGATTTTTATTACCAAAAGCTGTAATGCTTGGTGCAAGTTCCATCATTCCTGCTATCATTTTTCGTGCATCATCAGAAAGTTTACCATTATTAAGCATCATATTCTTACCATTTTTCATCATGCGCATATGAATATGCATACCTGAACCAGCTTTTCCTGTGGTAATTTTAGGTGCAAATGTAACGTCTAATCCTTGTTTATAGGCTAAAGTTCTGATAGCCCATTTAGCTAAGAGTATCTGTTCTGCACATTCATTTGCAGGTACTGGTAAAAATTCTATTTCATTTTGTTCATAGTTTAAGTGATTATCTACAAAATTACCTACTTCAGAGTGTCCATATTTTATCTTACCTCCTATTTCTGTAATGATTTTCATACATGCAGTGCGAAAGTCGTTGGTTTTAGAGAATGGAGAACTTTCATGATATCCATGTTGGTCTTCAGCAAGGAAGTCCTCTTCTTGTTCATGTATAACATAATATTCAAGTTCACCCATTGCTTCATAGGTCATTCCTGTTACTTCTTCAAAGGCTGTCATAGCTTTAAAGAGTGTTTGCTCTGGAGAAGAGGCTAAAGGTTTTCCATCTCTATCAAAGAAAGTACATAGAAAGCATAGAGTAGGGGTAACTGCAAAAGGATCTATAAAAGCAGTAGAATAGCGAGGTATTATATATAGGTCACTACTTTCTGCAGCTATAAAGCTAAATAATGATGATCCATCTACACGTTCACCACAGGTAAGTATTGTTTCGAGATATTTTTTTGAGTGGATAGAGAAGTTTAAGGTTTTTAATCTTCCGTCTCCAGCAGGATACATGAAATTTACCATTTCAATTTCATACTTATCTACTATTTTAAGAATGTCTACTTTGGTAAAAGTCTTTGATTTCTTACATAGAAATGTCTCCAACTTGTTAGCAGAAAAAAGATTAATATTATTTTCCATTATTAAAAAAATTATGAGGTTATATTTATTACAAAAATAAGAATTCTTTTCTGAAAATAAATCTTTTTAGTGTTTTATTTTCTCTTCTTTTCCTACTCATTTATGATGATAAAAGTAACATAAATATACTTTTATGTTTAACTTATGATACTATAAGGCTATTTATAAGAAATAATTGTGTATTTTTGCTTGCAATAAATGATAAAGATATGACAAAAGGAACTTAAAGAAAAAATATTTGTAGTGTAACAAGATTTTATTTTGATAAAAGAAAGTCATATTACCTAAGATAGAAATAATAAGATTATATAGGCGTATGGCTTATTAATTTATAAAACAATAAAATAATTTTTTTACTTATAATGAATACTAATATTCTTAATAAATATAATGTATCTGTACCACGATATACGAGTTATCCTCCAGCTAATTATTTTGAATCATTTACTGAGGATAACTATATAGATGTTCTTGAAAGAAGTAATATCTATGGCACAAGTAATCTTTCATTTTATTTTCATATACCGTTTTGTTACCGATTGTGTCATTATTGTGGGTGTAATTCTTATCCTATGCAGAAACAAGAAAATGTAAAGGCTTATGTAGAGGCTATTCATAAGGAAATAGATATTGTAGCAAAGCATTTGAATAAAAAGAGGTGTATTTCTCAGATACATTATGGTGGAGGAAGTCCTACATCTTTGCCTGTAACAGTTTTGAAAGAGTTTAATGAGCATTTGTTTTCTTATTTTCCAACTATAGAACATCCTGAAATAGCAATAGAGTGTCATCCTGGTTATTTAGAAAAAGATGATTGGTATAAATTGTTATCAGCACATTTCAATCGTTTTAGTATAGGTGTGCAAGATTTTAATGAAGATGTACTTAAAGTAGTTAATAGAACTCCTTCCAAGCTACCTTTATTAGATATAATTAACATATTGCGTGAAGGTGGTGCAAGTATTAATATGGATTTTCTTTTTGGGCTTCCTCTTCAGACACCAGATAGTTTCCTTCAAACAATGCGCAAGGCAATAACTCTTAAGCCTGATCGTCTTACTACTTTTAGTTATGGTCATTGTCCATGGATATTTAAGAGACAAATGATATTAGAGAAGGCTGGTCTGCCAAATGGTGAAGATAAGTCATTGATGTTTAAGAATGCCGAGACGGAATTATTAAAAGCAGGATATGAAGAAATAGGTTTAGATCATTTTGTGTTGCCTTCTGATGAACTTGCATTAGCACTTAATACTCACCAGCTTCATCGTAATTTTCAGGGTTATTGTACTCGACGCACTACAGGGCAAGTATATGCTTTTGGTGTTACAGGTATTAGTCAGTTAGATATGGCATACGCTCAGAACACTAAGTCAATAGATGAATATATAGCAATGCTGTCAATAGGACATCTTCCTATTAGTAAGGGATATAATTTATCTTCACAACAAAAGATAGTAAGAGCAGTAATAGAGCAGCTTATGTGCAATTATCATATAGAATGGGAAACTTTAGCTTCAGAGCTTAATATATCTAAAGAATTTCTTATAGATAGTATTAATTATCAGTCTGATGTTTTAGAGGAGATGCAACGTGATGGTTTGATAACATTCTCTGAAGATTATTTAACAGTATTAACATCTGCTCGCCCTTTTGTTCGTAATGTAGCAGCGGCTCTTGATCCTATGATGATCAATACAGAGAAGCATTTTTCAAAGCCTTTGTAAGTACTTTTGCAGTAAAAAGTTTTTTACACACTTAGTTTTAAGTTAATAATTATTTGTGCGGTGTTTAGGAAAATAGGTATTATACTTTTTAATTATAAGATTTTTGTATAATCTCTTTTAGTTATCAAGATTTTAATTCATCTAATTCTAACCACCGCATTTCAAGTTTGTCAAGTTCGCTACTTATTAAAGGCAGACGTTTACTTTTATCAGTAAGTTCTTCTACAGATAGAGTTCCAGAGCAGAGTGCTTCTTCAATGGCTTGCTTTTCTGTGTTTAGTAGTTCTATTTTTTTTGTTATTTGTTCATATTCATATTTCTCTTTAAAGGTCATTTTGTGTGTTAACTCATTGCTACTATTATGGCTCTTGTTTAGTTTAGTGGTACTTTTGGGTTGTTGAATAGGTTTAGAAACATCTTGCTCTTTTGACTTTAGGCGCATATAATCACGATATTGCGTGTAGTTGCCAGGGAAGTCTTTTACATCTCCTTTACCATTAAATACTAAAAGATGGTCTACTACCTTATCCATAAAATATCTGTCGTGTGATACAATAATTACGCATCCAGGGAAGTCTTGTAGATATTCTTCTAAGATCTGAAGGGTCTGAATATCAAGATCGTTGGTAGGCTCATCAAGTACCAAGAAATTAGGGTTTTTCATTAATACAGTGCAAAGATATAGTTTGCGCTTTTCACCTCCAGATAATTTGCTTACATAATTATGCTGTTGTTCAGGTTCAAATAAAAAATGCTGTAAAAATTGTGAAGCACTTAGATGCCGTCCACCACCTAAATCAATATAATCGGCTATATCTGTTATAATATCTATAACTTTTTGATCATTGCGAAATTGTAATCCATCTTGTGAGAAATATCCAAAGCGTACGGTTTCTCCTATGTCAAATTTCCCCTCATCAGGTGTAATGTAACCTAAAAGCATTTTAATAAATGTAGATTTTCCAGTACCATTATTTCCAACAATTCCCATTTTTTCAAAACGAGAAAAGTTATAATAGAAGTTATGGAGAATTACTTTATCATCAAATCGTTTTGAAACATATTGACATTCAAAAATTTTACTTCCAATATATACATTAGACGATTTAAGTCGTATTTGTCTTTCTTCTATGCGTTGTTTAGCCTTAGCTTCCAGGTAGTAAAAAGCTTCTTCACGATAGCGAGCTTTATGTCCGCGTGCTTGTGGCATACGGCGCATCCATTCCAGTTCGGTACGATAAAGATTATTTGCTCGTGCTATTTCAGCCTTTGTGTTATCTATGCGTTCTTGTCGTTTTTCTAAATAATAAGCATAATTACCTTTATAGGTATATATGGTATTATTATCTATTTCAATGATAGTATTACAAACATTATCAAGGAAATATCTATCGTGTGTAACCATAAGAATGGTTTTATTACCACGTTTTAAGTAGCTTTCAAGCCATTCTATCATATCTAAGTCGAGGTGATTTGTGGGCTCATCAAGTATGAGAAGGTCTGGTTCTAAGATTAAGGTGTTAGCTAAGGCTACACGTTTTTGTTGTCCTCCACTTAATTCCCCCATAGGCTGCTCCATATTATATATCTTTAGCATAGTGAGTATCTGTTTTGCCTTTAGGAGCTTTTCTTCATTACCTTGATGATTAAAGCAAGCATCAAGTACAGTCTCATTAGGATCGAATATGGTGGTTTGCTCTAATAATCCAACCTTTATGTTATTACGATATATAATACTTCCGCTATCGTATCCTTCCTTTTCGGTGAGTATAGATAGTAAAGTTGATTTCCCTGTTCCATTTTTAGCTATTAGTCCAACATGCTGTCCTTCGGAAACAGAAAAAGATATGTCATTAAATAGTATTTGAGCCCCAAATCGTTTTGAAATAGATTGAACATCAAGATAAGGTTTTTGATTCATAAAATTAGCCTTTATTGATATTAGAATTTATACTTTCTATATAATTGAGAACTTCCTCTTTACCTGTTTTCTTTTCAGCTGATGTTATGAAATACGGAGGGAGTTCTTCCCATGTGTCTTCTAGTTTTCTCATCCAAAGAAGTGCATTTGATTTGGCTTTTCCTGTTGTTAGCTTATCGGCTTTTGTGAAAATTATAGAGAAAGGAATGTTGCTTTTTCCTAACCAGTCTACAAACTCACGGTCAATAGTTTGCTGTTCGTGTCGAATATCAATAAGTACAAATACATTGATAAGCTGTTTACGCTGTAATATATATTGTGCTATCATCTGTTCTAATTTGTTACGAACAGATTTAGAGCTTTTTGCATATCCATATCCAGGTAGGTCTACTAAGTACCATTCTTTGTTGATAATGAAATGGTTTATAAGCAATGTCTTTCCTGGTTTTGCCGATGTTTTAGCTAAACCTTTGTGGTTACATAGCATATTTATAAGACTTGACTTACCCACATTTGATCTGCCGATGAATGCGTATTCTGGCTTGTTATCATTAGGGCATTTAAAAACAGTAGGAGAGGATATAGTAAACTCTGAATCTTTAATAATCATGATAGCTAAATATTTAGCGGCAAAATTACATAAAAATTATTGCAAATACTTCTTCAAGTAAGTATTTTTAAATATAAAGATTTAAAAGATAAATACTTTTAATACTGTAAATATTCTATATGCAGGTATAATTTTTAGCAAAGCTCTCTTTATATAAAAAGTAATCCTATCCTAAATACCACAGCACTTACTACCCATGCTAATGCCGTTGTGTATATTGCGCAGAATAAAGCCCAGCCCCAGCTACCTGTTTCGCTTTTTACTGCTGCTATAGTAGCTATGCAAGGAAAGTATAATAACACAAAGAGTAAGAAGCAATAAGCAGTAAGTGTGGCTATAGGTTCGGCTTCTTTTATACTAATACCATGTGTTTTAGCCACATCTTTTGTTATTTGTTTGTGAAGAGAGCTATACTTCTTGTCATCATTGCTATAATTGTTATCATTACTAAAGCTATCATTGTCAGTATAAAGTACTCCCATAGTAGAAGCGACAATCTCTTTAGCTCCTACTCCTGATAATATTCCGACGTCTAACCGCCAGTTGAAACCTTGAGCCCGGAAGATAGGCTCTACCGCTTTACCTATTCTTCCTATATAGCTTTGTTCTTGTTTTTCTTGTCTGTTTATTCTTGGGTCATCGTTTACAGGAAAATAACCTAAAGCCCATACAATAAGTGATGCTACAAGTATTATTCCACCCATCTTTTTAAGATATTGTTTACCTTTCTCCCAAGTATGCCTACCTATGGCTTTCCATGTTGGGAACCGATAGGGAGGAAGCTCCATAACAAAGGGAGTATCTTCGCCTTTTATTAGAAAACGAGAGAATATCTTACTTGTAATAATAGCGATTAATATACCTATAACATAAAGCGATAACATAGCAATAGATCGGTATTTCATAGCAAAGAAAGAACCTGTAATCATAATGTAAATAGGTAAACGAGCCGAGCAGCTCATCATAGGTAGTATGAGCATAGTGATAAGACGATTGCGTCGGCTTTCTATAGTACGTGTTGACATAATAGCCGGGACATTACAACCAAAACCCATTACAAGAGGTATGAAAGACTTGCCATGTAACCCTATTTTATGCATTAATCTATCCATTATGAATGCTGCTCTTGCCATGTAACCCGAGTCTTCCATATAAGAAATAAAAAAGTATAGAATAAGTATTTGTGGTAAAAATACTATAACTTGCCCCACACCTCCGATAATGCCACCTATAAGCATATCTTTTAAAGGTCCTGCTGGTAAATGCCCCTCTATTAAAGTTCCAAGATCTGCTATACCTGTTTCTATCCAGCTCTTGGGATACTCTCCTAAATTGAACGTAGTAGTAAACATTATAAAGAGGAGTAAAAAGAATATAGGAAAACCTAAATATTTGTTTGTGAGTATGCTGTCGATAATATGTGTAGTATGGTAATTGCCTTTTTTATTACCAGGACGATAATGTGTTTCTTTTAAAGCACCATTAATAAAACCATATTTAGCGTCCATGATAGCAGTTTCGCTATCGTTACCGGTTTCTTCCTTAACACGCTTTTCGGCTTCGTCACGATGTTTGAGTATTTCTGTAGAGTCGTTTAGGCTATAAATGAAATTTTCTACCTCTTTATCATGTTCTAAAAGTTTGATAGCAAGGTAGCGGGTGGAATAGCGTGAGCGTATGTCGGGGTATTGTTCTAAATGTTTTTGAATGGCTTTAATGCCGTTTTCTATTTCGTGTCCATGATTGATAAGTATATGCCTATAGCCGGAAGGTGTGTTTTCATCATTTTTATATACATCAATTACTTTTTTGAAAAGTTCCTTTACGCCACGTCCAGAAATAAAAGAAGTGGGTATCATTGGTATTCCAAGTAGCAAAGAAAGCTGTTGTACATTAATATTATCGCCACGCTTTTCTGTTTCATCAAACATGTTTAGAGCACATACCATAGGTATATGCATTTCTATAAGTTGTGTTGTAAGATAAAGGTTTCGCTCTAAATTAGAAGTATCTATTACATTGATAACTATATCAGGAGTTTTATCCGTGAGCTGAGTACGTACATAAAGCTCTTCAGGACTATAAGCAGACAAAGAGTAAGTACCAGGCAAATCTACAAGGTTAAATCTGTAGCCGTCTTGTTCAGCATACCCCATTTTAGCATCAACTGTTACCCCAGAGTAGTTGCCAACATGCTCATGAGCGCCAGATGCAAAATTGAACAGAGAGGTTTTACCACAGTTTGGATTACCAACCAATGCTACTGATATAGTTTTCTTATGTTTGTTATTAGAAGTGTTAATGTTAATGGGACTAAGTGTTTTGTCCATAACATCGTTCTTCTTAGCAAAGATTGTTTGCTGATGGTTAGCTGTGTCTTGTCCTATCTCTTTATCATCATACTCTGGTTGCACTTCTATGTTGTCTGCTTCGCTATGTCGCAAACTAACCTCATATCCCATTATTTTGTATTTTACAGGGTCTTGCAGAGGAGCGTTAAGCATAACCTCTACCTTTTTTCCTTTGATAAACCCCATTTCAATAATGCGTTTTCTAAAGCAACCTTGTCCTAAGACTCTTATAATAATGGCAGAATCGCCTGTCTTTAATTCTGATAATTTCATTTGATATAATACTATTGTGTGTTGCAATAAACATTTATTTTATTCATCACGTTTATTTACACATTCAATTAGTAAACAAAGATATAAAAAATATACGGAATATATTTACCTATACATAGTATACAATATTAAAATACCTACTATTAGGTATTGAGAATAAGTACCGATACCAATTATTTTACCCGAATAGCTCTCTAATGGCTTCCTCCACTTTGCTTACAGGGTGAATGTTTATGGAATATTTGTCTGTTAATCCTTTTATGTTATATTTTGGAATTATTATATCTTTGAAGCCTAACTTTTCTCCTTCTGCTATACGTTGCTCTATGCGGCATACAGGGCGTACCTCACCACTAAGCCCCACTTCGCCACACATACACCAGCCTTGCTCTATAGGAAGATCAAGGTTAGAGGATATTATAGCAGCAATGATGCTTAGATCCATAGCCATGTCAGTAACACGTATTCCACCTGTAATATTAAGAAAAACGTCTTTTTGCATGATTTTAAATCCTACTCGCTTTTCTAAAACTGCTAAAAGCATATTTAAGCGGCGTCCATCAAATCCGGTTGTTGAGCGTTGTGGCGTGCCATAAGCAGCAGAAGATACTAAGGCTTGTGTCTCTACTAAGAAAGGGCGTGCGCCTTCTATAGCGTTAGAGATAGCTATACCTGACAGCCCCTCATGATTGCCTGTTAATAAAAGCTCTGAAGGATTGCTTACCTGTCGTAATCCTTCTTGCTGCATTTCGTAAATACCTAACTCGGAAGTGGAACCAAAACGGTTTTTAATGCTTCTTAGGATACGATACATATAATGTTGATCTCCTTCAAACTGAATTACGGTGTCTACTATATGTTCTAAAACTTTTGGTCCCGCTATAGAACCTTCCTTGTTAATATGTCCTATCAAGATAACGGGTACACCACTTGTTTTGGCAAAACGAAGTAGGGCAGCGGCACATTCGCGTACTTGTGTTATACTTCCCGGACTGCTATCAACCTCTTCTGTAGATATGGTTTGTATAGAGTCTATCACAAGAAGTTGAGGCATAACTTCTTTAGCATGCTCAAAGATATGCTCCAATGAAGTCTCTGAGAGTATTACTACATTATTGGGTATATTTTTAGTAATACGTTCTGCACGCATTTTTATCTGATTAGGACTCTCCTCTCCGCTAACATATAATACTTTAAAGTTAAGATGTAATATTGTTTGCAGTGTAAGGGTACTCTTTCCAATGCCGGGCTCTCCACCTAACAAAATAATACTTCCAGGTACCATACCTCCACCAAGCACTCTATTAAGTTCGGCATCATTCATATCTATGCGAGGGTCGTCAGTGGAAGATATATCGCATAATAGTTGAGGCTTATGAGCTAAACCTGCTATAAGCCCCATACCTGCTTTTTGTAACATTGTTGCAGCATGCTTAGTAGCAGATGTATTACGGGTAGCTGCTATCTTTATTTCTTTAAAGGTGTTCCATTGCCCACAGTTAGGACATTTACCTATCCATTTACTACTTTCCTGTCCGCAATAGCTGCAAACGTAAGCTGTCTTATCCTTTGCCATAATACGACAAAAGTAATAAGTTTTTTTTTAGTTACAAAATTAATGCTTACTTTTGCAAAGGTATGAAATATATAAATTATCTGTTTTTTTTATTTTTTTCAGTGCTTGTTAGTTGTAGTAAGTCGAAAGATAGGCAAGCTTCAGAGCTACAACATATAAAGGAAGAGCAGTTGGCAAAGTATAAGGCTGCTTTTAAAGTAGCAGTAATGCCTACAATGGATTGCCTTCCTGCCTATTTGTTGAGAGATAGTTTGCTATATGATAGTTCGAAGGTTGATGTAATTTTAAAGGAATATAATGCACAGATGGATTGCGATACTGCTATGCTTTATCATCGTGTGCAAGCGGCCTTTTCTGATTTGGTAAGGACAGAGCGGCTTAAAAAAAGGAAGAAATTGTTGTTACATTATCTAACAAGTACTAATGCAAGCTGGAAACTTATAGCCGATCGTCAAGCAAAGGTAATTAAGCCCACAGATCTTAGTGATAAGATAGTTGCTATGACACGTTTTTCAGCTACTGATTTTTTCACTGATAAGGTAGTATATAAAGCCAAACCTAAATATAATGTGTTTCGTGTTCAGATAAATGATGTTTTTGTTCGATTAAGAATGCTTGCTAACCATGAAATAGATGCTTATTGGTTTGAAGAGCCACAGGCTACAGTGGCTATGCAGGGCGATAATGTGCTTTTATATGACACTTCTGAAAGTGGTATCAACTTAGGGGTGTTAGCAATTATGGACAATGAGGATAGAAGCGCGCAAGAAGCAGCCTTTGCAGAGGCATATAATAACGCTGTTAAGCTAATCAATAAGCATGGTGTGAAATATTTTGCAGGTTTGATAAAAAAATATATGGGTCTTACAGATGCTCAGATAGAAGCCTTGCCTAATATTAAATATTCTACAGTAGAGCCTCCTCGTAAGGTGGATTTGTTATCTATAAAGAGCTTTGTGGAAAATATTAAGAGATAACATTTAAAAGAGATATAAAAAGATTAAGTAATCTTTCCATGTTATAAGTAATAGCTTGGTGTATATGATGGTTATTAATGGAGGCTTTACGGTAAAAAGAGCAAAATTCCTTGTCGTGACATTGCTTAAAAAATCTATAGTTGTGAAGAAAAATTGTTTTTTATAATGTTTTTTACTTGTAGAAAATGTTTTTTAATGATAAAAAAGCATTATATGAGTAAGAAAAATAATTTATTTTTATATTGTTTTTAATCTATTTTTGTTTTAAAAATAGGTTATTTTTATTTTCTATATATATGTTATAGCCATATAAAACGTTGTTTTTCCTTATTATATATGTTGTCTTTTAAGGTTTAAACATCATATTATGATTTAAAAAGGTGTTATATATTATAGCTTTACTGTTAGAAGTTATTTTAGCGATAAAATGAGATGCTATTTATAAAGGCTGTAAAGTTTTTTTTAGCAGAGTAAAGTTTTATGTAATACTTTTTATATTTATATAGTGCAAAAAACGATATTTTCACTTGTCTTTATCATTTTTTATTATTACATTTGCAAATGTAAACCATTTTGTATAATTATATGGACGATTATTACGCGGAAAGTTTCAATAATTTATTTTAGCGTGAGGGTTGTGTTTCAATAACATTAATCCTCTGTAGTTTTTAATATTTGAGGATTATATTAATGAAAACATATTGGAATATTAATGGCAATTTAAATGCTATTAAAGAATGGCAGCCTAATTGTTGGATACAAGTAACTTGTCCAACTGAAGAAGATCAACAAGACTTAATAGAACGGTTTGATATCCCAGATTATTTTCTTTCGGATATTAGTGATACAGATGAGCGTGCGCGTTATGAATATGATGATGGGTGGATGCTTATCATTTTGCGTATTCCTTATGTAAAGGAAGTGCGTTCGCGTACTCCTTATACTACGGTGCCTCTTGGTATTATTCATAAGAAAGATGTAACAATTACTGTTTGCAACTTTGAAACGAACATGATGATAGATTTTGTATCTTATCAGCAAAAGCGTAGGGAAGGTTTTACCGACTATGTGGATCTTATTTTTCGTGTATTCCTTTCGTCTGCAGTGTGGTATTTGAAGCGATTGAAACAAATAAACACATTGATAGAAAAGGCAAAACGCAATCTTGACAAAGGTGTTAATAATGAGAGCTTAATAGGTTTGAGCAGGTTACAAGATTCGCTTACATACTTTATAACCTCTATACGTGGTAATGAAAATTTGTTAGCTAAGCTGAAATTTAAATTGCAAGTAGATGAGCTTGATGCCGATTTGATAGAAGACGTAAATATAGAAATGAGTCAGGCTCGTGAGACAACAAGTATTTATTCTGATATTTTAGAATCGACAATGGAGACGTATTCCAGTATTATCAATAATAATATGAACACTGTGATGCGTACTTTAACCTCAGTTTCCATTATTATGATGTTACCTACACTTATATCATCTTTGTTTGGTATGAACCTTGTGAATGGGTTAGAAAGAAATCTTTGGGGCTTTCCAATAGCGATATTGCTTTCTTTTGTAGTGTCAGGAGCTTCTTGGTGGCTTTTACGTCATAAACGATTATTGTAAGAAAATTAATAATAAAAATAAGTATAAATTAGGTATATTCGAACTTTTTAATTAAGTTTGCATGTTGTAATAAAAGTGATAAATAGTTAGCCTTTAAATAAGGTTAGTTTATTCATATATTTTTTGGTAACCCGAATCATAAACTAAAATGTTTAATTGATGGACTCTCAAGAGAAGATCCTTGAAAAAGGTATAGAAGAAGATAGTAAGACAACTAAGTTGTACGGATCTAAGAAAGAAGTTTTAGAACGTTTGAAAGAGATTGTAGCAAGTGATGATGCTCCAAGTAAAGCAGAGGTAGATCATCTGAAAGCTGCTTTTTACAAAATTCTTTTTGCAGAACGAGATGAGCAGCAAAAGGCTTTTTTAGAAGGAGGAGGTGATCCTAACAAATATACTTACCTTCCTGATGAAGAAGAGGAGGCTTTTAAGGCTGAGATGATATTAGTAAAAGAGAAACGTCAGCAGGCCTTTTTGGCACAAGAAGAACAGAAGCAAGACAATCTTAAACGTAAGGAAGCTATTATAGAGCGTATAAAGGCCATGATAACTACTCCTGAAGAGGTAAATGAAAATTTTTCAGAGTTTAAGAAACTTCAACAAGAGTGGAAAGAAATAAAAAATATTCCAGCTGATAAAGTAACAGAGATGTGGCGTAATTATCAGCTTTATGTGGAGCAGTTTTATGATCTTTTAAATCTTAATCGTGAAGCTCGAGAGTATGATTTTAAGAAGAATTTAGAGAAGAAAACTCAGCTTTGCGAGTCAGCAGAGAAGCTTACAGAGGAAGAAGATGTAGTAAGTGCTTTTCATCAATTGCAAGAGTTACATCAAGAATATCGAGAAACAGGACCTGTAGAAAAAGATGTTCGTGATGAGATTTGGAATCGTTTTAAAGCTGCGAGCACTATAATAAATAAACGTCATTTGCAGCATTTTGAGGCACTTCGTGCAAAAGAAGAAGACAATTTGGCTAAGAAGACAGCTTTGTGTGAGCAGTTAGAGGATATTATCAAAAAAGAAAATACTAAGTCTTCCGATTGGGAGGAGCATACAAAGCAGATAATGGATCTTCAGGCAGAGTGGAAAGAAATAGGGTTTGCTCCGAAGAAGATGAATGTGAAGATATTTGAACGTTTCCGTTCAGGTTGTGATGAGTTCTTTACACGCAAGGGAGAGTATTTTAAAGAGTTGAAGAAAAAATATGCAGAAAACCTTGAAAAGAAGCAATCTCTTGTAGAACAAGCTAAGTCTTTAGCTAAGTCTACTGATTGGAAGGTTACAACAGATAAGTTGGTAGCTTTACAAAAGGAGTGGAAAACTATAGGGATAGTGCCAAAGAAAATAGGCGATGAGCTATGGAATACTTTCATAGGTGCTTGCAACGAATTTTTTGAAGCTCGCAATTCTGCACATCAAGGTGTATATTCTCAGGAAAAAGAAAACCTAAAGCAGAAGCGTAGCGTTATAGAAGAATTGAAGCAGCTATATGCTAATATTTCTGAAGCAACACAGGAACAAGTGAAGAACCTTACCGATAAGTATAACAATATAGGTCATGTTCCTTATCGTGATAAAGATAAATTATATAAAGAGTATCATGATGTGTTAGATAATCTTTATAGTGCTTTACATATAAGTGAAGCCAACAAGCGTGTAGATAGCTTTAAGAATAATATTAAGAAAGTAGCAGAGCGTGGTGTTAGTGCTTTAGATAATGAGCGGAGTAAATTGATGCATCGTTATGAGAAGTTGAAACAAGAGATTAATACTTATGAAAACAATTTAGGCTTTTTAAATATTAGTTCTAAAAAAGGTAATAGCCTTATAGATGAGATGAATCGTCGTATAGAGCGGCTTAAGGCTGATGTAGAAGAAATTAAGCAAAAGATAAAGGCTATAGATGCAGAAAATAAGTAAACACAAGTAGTTTGATTTTTTATATATGGAGGTATTTAAATGCCTTATAAGTATTATAAAATACCTCCTTTTTTATATTCTTAATACTTTAAAAGGCTGCTCTATATTTGTCTTCATTTTTATCTTCAAGCATAGAAAGATAGCTATTATAGCGGCTTTCAGCAATAAAATGTTCTTCTAAAGCCTTTCTAACAGCGCATCCTGGCTCATGTGTATGCGTGCAATTAGAAAAACGACAATGTTTAGAAAACTTAAAAAACTCTTTGAAATAACTCGTTAGCTCTGTCTTTTCTATATCAAATGTGCCAAATCCTTTTATACCCGGCGTATCTATAATATAGCCTCCTTCAGGTATTTCTAACATTTCGCTGAATGTAGTTGTATGTATGCCTGTGTTATGAGCATTAGAGATGCTTGCTGTTCGTAACTTAATATGTGGTAAAAGAGCATTGATAAGTGTCGATTTTCCCACACCACTGTTACCACTTAATAAAGTTACTTTGTTTTTTAGCAAAGGTTTTAATAGGTTTGAGTTAAACGGAGTTGCTTCTTTTGCATTTGCTTGTATTTCAAAACATTTATAACCAATATTTTCATAGAGGTTTATCATAGCTTTTTGGTAGTGTAATTCATCTTGGCTTAACAAGTCTATTTTGTTAAAAACAAGTATTACAGGTATGCGATAAGCCTCAGCACCCGCTAAAAAGCGATCTATAAAAGTAGTAGATGTTTCAGGATAATTAGTAGTAACTATAAGGAAGGCTTGATCAATGTTAGATGCTAAGATATGGCTTTGTTTTGATAAATTAGATGATTTTCTGATGATATAGTTTCGCCTGTCTTCTATTTCGGATATGAAAGCCGTACCCTCTTGATTGGTAATTATTTTCACATAGTCTCCTACGGCAATAGGATTAGTTGAGCGAATGCCTTTTAATCGGAAATTGCCCTTTATTTTACTTTCTATGATTTTCCCATTCTCTGTCTTTACGCTATACCAGCTACCTGTGTTTTTAATTACTAATCCACGCATTCACTTGATGTTATAATATAATATACCCCTTTAAGTTATTATCTTTTATACATAATTCTTAAAGGGGGTATTTGTTGTTTTATACAGTCATTACCTCTTTTTCCTTAGCAGCAAGTAGGTCTTCTACTTGTTTTATGTATTTATCATGCACTTTCTGTAAGTCAGATTCTGCATCTTTTTCTAAGTCTTCAGATAATCCTTCCTTAATGGCTTTCTTTAAAATCTCTTTAATGTCAGTGCGCACATTACGAATTTGGATCTTAGTTTTTTCACCTATCTTGTTACATTGTTTAACAAGCTCACGGCGACGTTCTTCTGTAGGTTGGGGCAAATTTAAACGTATCATCTCACCATTATTCTCTGGAGTTATACCAACATCAGAATCCATTATAGCCTTTTCAATATCTTTAATAGCTTTTCTGTCCCATGGCTTAATAGCTATAGTACGTGCATCTGGTACCATAACAGTGGCTACTTGGTTTAAAGAAACCATTTGCCCATAAGAGCTAACGCGTACGCTGTCAAGTATAGCGACATTAGCACGACCTGCACGGATACGTTGTAACTCTTCGTCAAGATACATTACTGCCATGTTCATACGCTCTTTTGCTTCTTTTAAAGTCTCTTTTACGTCTATCATATTCTATTGTTGTATTTAATTTATCTTTGTACAAAAATATATATTAATTCAGAATTTCACAAGAAAACATTCTGTTTTTTAAGTGTAACTTTTTATTTTTCTATGTTGCTATCTTTTATAATCATAATAAAGTGTTGAAGATAATAATTCTTTATTCAGCTCTTGAGGCTAATTCTTCACTTACCATATTTGTAAGCTCTATAAATTGTTTTATGCTTAATTGTTCCGGTCGCTTTGTCATTATGTCTTGTTTAAAGAAATCTTCTGAGGTAGAGCCGCTTTTGATAATTTGTTTAAGACTAACTCGAAGCATTTTTCGTCTTTGATTAAACACTGTTTTTACCAATCTTTTAAATAGGTTTTCATCGCAGCCTAAAGAGGTAACTTTATTGCGTGTCATACGAATAACAGCACTTTTTACTTTGGGAGGAGGATTAAAAACAGTCTCGTCTACCGTGAAAAGATATTCCACATCATACCAAGCTTGTATTAATATCGAAAGAATGCCATAAGTTTTATTACATGGCTTTGCTGTCATACGAATAGCAACTTCACGTTGTATCATACCTGTGCAGCATGGAATAAGATCTTTATAATCGAGCATTTTAAAGAAAATTTGTGAAGAAATATCATATGGGTAGTTGCCTGTTAGTACAAATTGTTTACCATAGAATATATTCTTTAAATCCATTTTAAGGAAATCTTTTCCTATGATGTTTTCTCGTAAATTAGGGAATCTGTCATTAAGATATTTTACACTCTCGGCATCTATTTCTACTACTTTTATTTCTCTATGCTTTTCAACAAGATATTGGGTAAGTACTCCCATACCTGGTCCTATCTCTAAAATAGGAATATTGGGATAAGAATCTACAGTGTCGGCAATGCGCTTAGCAATGCTGAGGTCGGTTAAAAAGTGCTGTCCGAGATTCTTTTTTGGTTTAACTAATTTCATAAATTTTCTTTATTATGCTACAAAGATACTTATTTTCTTTTGTTTTTAAATGCATTTTATCTATCTTTGCTCTTATAATGGTGATAAGTAAGATAGTTAATAATATAGTAAAGATAGTATTCCCACTTATTTTGGGAGGTGCTATTCTTTATTGGATGTATCGAGATTTTGACTTTTCTAATATCCGAAAGATATTGCTTTATGAAATGGATTGGGTCTGGATGCTTCTCTCTCTACCTTTTGGAATAGTGGCTCAAGTGTTTCGAGGGTGGCGCTGGAAGCAAGTATTAGAACCTGTAAATGAACGGCCTCGTATATCAGTTAGTATTAATTCTATATTTATTTCTTATGCTGTTAGTTTGTTAATTCCTCGTATTGGAGAGTTTGCTCGTTGTGGAGTTTTGCATAGATATGATAGAATAAATTTTCCTAAGGCATTAGGAACTGTGGTAACTGAGCGTGCTGTAGATACTTTAATAATATTATTAATAACAGCTTTAGCTTTTGTTTTGCAGATTAGAGTATTTGCCAATTTCTTTTTAAAAACGGGTACACGTCTTGATAATATATTAGAAATGTTTACACCAATGGGATGGGGAGTTACAGCTATTTGTGGTATAGCTGCTATTTTATTATTATATATTATTTTTAAAAAGTTCTCAATAAACAATAGGATAAGTAATACTTTTTCAGGTATTTGGCAAGGGGTTTTATCATTGAAAGGTGTTAATAATGTTCCATTATTTCTTTTTTTTAGTTTTGCTATCTGGATAAGTTATTTTTTTCATTATTATCTTACTTTCTTTTGTTTTGCAGAGACTTCTCATCTTGGTCTGACTTGTGCCATAGTAAGTTTTGTTGTAGGCTCAATAGCTGTTATTGTTCCAACACCAAATGGGGCAGGACCTTGGCATTTTGCTGTAAAAACGATGTTGATACTTTATGGTGTAAATGATATTCATGCACTTTATTTTGTGTTAATAGTGCATACTATTCAAACATTCTTGGTAATTTTGTTAGGAATATATGCATGGATAGCACTTAGTTTTACAAAAAAAGCAATATTAACAAATAACTAACCTTTAAAATTTTAGGAAATGAGTGAAATTAGAAAATTAAAGCCTGAAGGGCTATGGAGAAACTTTGATGAGTTAACAAAAGTACCTCGTCCATCAGGACATACAGAGAAGGTGCGTAAGTTTTTAGTAGACTTTGGCAAGCAGATAGGCATAGAGGCTTTTGTAGACACTGCAAATAATGTTATTTTTAGAAAACCAGCTACTCCTGGTTATGAGAATAGAAAGACAGTAGTTTTGCAAGCACATATAGATATGGTGCCGCAGAAAGCTCCAAGCAGTAGTCATAACTTTGAAACAGACCCTATCCAAACTCGTATTATAGATGGATGGGTTTATGGTACAGATACCACACTAGGTGCAGATGATGGGCTTGGTGTAGCTGCTATTATGTCTATAATGGAGTCGAAAGACTTAAAACATGGTCCTCTTGAGGCTGTTCTTACCAATGATGAAGAAACAGGAATGTATGGAGCAAACGATCTTCCTACTGATGTTTTGACAGGTGATATATTGATGAATCTTGATTCAGAAACATGGGGCAAGTTTGTTATTGGGTCAGCTGGTGGTGTTGATATTGACACTTCTTTAGAGTATAAGGAAGTAGAAAATACTTATGATGCTGCAGTTAAGATTACTTTAAAGGGGCTAAGAGGTGGTCATTCTGGTTTGGAAATAAATGAAGGTCGCGCCAATGCAAATAAGGAAATGGCTCGCTTAGTACGTAAAGCAATATCAGAGCTGGGAGCTCGTTTAGTTTCTTGGGATGGTGGAAACATGCGTAATGCTATTCCTTTTAAAGCTGAGGTTGTACTTGCCTTGCCAAAGGCTAATGTAAAGTCTTTAGAGAAGATGGTAGCCAAGCAGCAAGAGTTAGTAGCAGATGAGTTTAAGTTGATAGAGAAAAACGTTGAGTTCTTATGTGAATCAGTTGATATTCCTAAGACTCTTGTTCCTGTAGAAATTCAGGATAACTTAATTAATTCTATAACAGCTTGTCATGATGGTGTTCTTCGTTTTATTCCTGCTTATCCTGATGTAGTTGAAACATCTTCTAATCTTGCTATTATCAATATTACTTCTAACAAGGCAAGTTTCAAGGTTCTTGTTCGTTCAAGTCGTGAAGACATGAAAGAGGTATTAGTCAATCGTATTATATCTTGCTTTGATATGGCAGGTATGAAGAGTGTAGCAAGTGGTAGTTATGGTGGTTGGGATCCTAATCCTAATAGTGAGATTCTTAATCTATTAAAAAAGATTTATAAGGATCAGAATGGCGAAGATGCTATTGTACAAGTAGATCATGCAGGTTTAGAATGCTCTATTATTTTAGGTAAGTATCCTAATATGGATGTTGTGAGTTTGGGTCCTACTATCCGTAGTCCTCATACATCTACAGAAAGGGCAGAAATTTCTTCTTGTGAGCCTTTCTGGAAACTTCTTGTTAAGTCTTTAGAAGAAATTCCTGAAAAAAATAAATAAATTGATATAAAAAAATCCCTTCTGCTCTATTTCCATTTCATGTGAGAGCAAGAAGGGATTTTTATTCACCATTTATTGGCAAATTCTCTAATAGTTTTATAAAGAACATTAGGTTTTTCTTTTAGTAATAGTTTGTCAGGTAAAGGACCGCTATTAATAGCTACTGTATAACATCCTGCAGCAACTCCAGCGCGAATGCCAAGTGGTGCATTTTCTATTACTATACCTTCATAAGGTAAGATGTTACCTGCTTTTTGCAAGCCCATCAAGTAAGGATCAGGATTAGGTTTGCCTCGTTTTACATCATAAGCAGTTGTTATATTGTTATTTGTAATAAATCTTCCAAAATCGTTTTTTAATCGCTCTATCAAAGGTAATTGAGCACTACCTGTAACAATACCTATTTTTAATCCACTATTGCATATTTTTTCCATTAAGTCGATTACACCATCAAAAATGGGAGCTTCCTTCATTTCGTGGAAATAGTGCGTCTTTACATCATATATTTTTTGTGCTTCTATTTCGGATATTGTTTTGCCTTGTTGTGCTTTTACGTATGAACGAATGGTATCTACTCCACGTGCTCCTTCAGTGGCATAGGCATCTGCCACAGTGAAATGAATGCCAAACTCATTCATAGCCTTTTGCCATGCTACGGCATGGTTGGGCATAGAATCGTATAGTACTCCGTCCATATCAAAGAGTACTACTTTATATAGGCTATTCTGCATAGTGTTTAATAAAATATTCCCAGTCAAGATATTATTAACTTGACTGGGAAAAAGAAATAATTATTTATCAGAAGTCAATCTTTCTTGTATAGCTTTGCTTTCTGCCTCATATCCTGGTTTATTTAGTAAAGCAAACATATTCTTTTTATAAGCTTCTACACCTGGTTGATTAAATGGGTTAATATCCATAATTAAGCCACTGATACCACATGCTTTTTCAAAGAAATATATTAGTTGTCCAAGATAGTATTCATTAAGTGTAGGAACACTTACGCGTATATTAGGTACGCCACCGTCTACATGCGCAAGTCTGGTTCCAAGTTCTGCCATTTTATTTACTTCATCTACACGTTTACCTTCCAAGAAATTTAATCCATCGAGGTTTTCATTATCATGCGGAAAGAGTAGGGTGGAGTTTGGCTGTTCTATTGATATTATAGTTTCAAAAATAGACCGTTCACCCTCCTGAATCCATTGACCCATAGAGTGTAGATCAGTTGTAAAATCACAAGCTGTAGGGAAAATGCCTTTATGATCTTTACCTTCACTTTCACCATAAAGTTGTTTCCACCATTCTGCAAAATAGTGTAGTTTAGGTTGGAAATTGGCTACAATTTCTATCTTTTTACCTGCTTGTGCATATAAACCTTGTCTCACAGCAGCATAACGTGCAGCTATATTATTAGCAAAAGGTACATCTTTGCCAGTTTCCTTTTCCATATCTTTAGCACCTTCTACCAAAGCTTTAATATCAAATCCTGCAACGGCAATTGGTAAAAGTCCCACTGGTGTTAGAACAGAAAATCTACCTCCAACATTATCTGGTATTACAAATGATTTGTAACCCTCTTGTGTAGCTGTAATACGAGCTGCACCTTTCTTTTTATCAGTAATAGCTACAATAACGTCTTTTGAAAATTCTTTTCCAAATTGATCTTCACACTGTTTCTTTAATAAGCGAAAAGCCAGAGCTGTCTCTGTAGTGGTACCAGATTTAGAAATATTTATAACGCCAAATTTTTTATCCTTTAGGTAAGTAGTTAGCTCAAATAAATAGTCTTCACCTATGTTGTTACCTGCAAAAAGAATAGTAGGATTTTTCTTGTCTTTTATCAGCCATGCAAAGCTGTTATTTAATCCCTCTATTACAGCACGAGCACCAAGATAAGAACCTCCGATGCCAGCCACTACTATTACTTCGCATTTTTTGCGTAAAGTATCAGCTACATTTTCTATTTCAGTTAGAAAAGCCTTAGTTATACTTGAAGGTAGGTGTAACCAACCTAAAAAGTCGTTACCTGCGCACGTTCCTTTTTCTAAAGCTACTTGTGCAGCAGCTACTTGTGGAGCATATGCTTCTATTGTCCCAGGATTAAGAAACTGGGTAGCTTTCGTAATGTCTAATTTAATACTTTCCATTTTTTATCTAAATGAGTCTGTTAATAAAATTATTTCTTGTTTAACTTCAGCTTTTTTGTATAAAATGTTATACATAGAACTTAGTATAGGCATTTTAGCCTGTATATCTTTGTTTTTCTCATACATGCATTTTGTGCCATAATATCCTTCGGCTATCATTTGCATCTCTATTTGTGCCGATTTAATGCTATAACCTCGTCCAATCATAGTGCCAAAGGTGCGATTACGTGAAAAATTACTATATCCTGTTACTAATTGATCACCCATATAAACACTATCAGAGATAGTTCTGTTTATAGGTGCTATTGTGGTGAGAAATAGTTCCATTTCTGCTATGGCATTAGATAAAAGTACGGCTTGGAAATTGTCACCATATTTTAATCCATCACAGATACCTGCTGCTATAGCGTATACATTTTTTAGTACGGAAGCATATTCTATACCTAAGACATCATTAGAGGTTTTTGCTTTAATATAATTAGAACGTAATATCTTACAGATATTTTCAGCCTTTTGCTCATTAGAACAGCCCACTGTAAGATATGTTAATCGCTCCATGGCAACCTCTTCTGAGTGAGAAGGACCACCTATAATTGCTAATTGTTCATAATTTACCTTGAACTTTTGATGTATATATTCAGAGCAAGTAAGATTCTCACCTGGTACTAATCCTTTAATTGCAATAATTATATTTTTGTCTTTTATGTTGATGGTAATCTTATCGAGCAGATCTTTTAGATAAGGTGAAGGTATTACAAAAATGAGAGTATCAAAATCATTAATAATTTTGTTAATATCTGTATAGAAATCTATTTCATCTATATTAAAATGTGTGCTTGTAAGATATCCAGGATTATGTCCGTATAGTTTAAAGTTTGATATCTTTTCTTGGCTACGCATATACCACCCTATGTAATGAGTGTGCTCTATAACTATTTTAGCAATAGCTGTTGCCCAACTACCACTTCCTATAATAGCAACATTACCTATGCTGCCATTTGTTTTTTTATAGAATGGTAGCTGCCAACGTCGTCTGAATAGCTTTGAAAAGAAAGACATATTTTTTGTATTATTGTTTTGCTTTATCTATCCACTGTTGTATAATGGGTATTGAAGGTTTTTCATACCCAAGCTTATATTTTTTATTTATCTCGCCAATTTTTTGTTGTAAACCTTGTGCGTTTTCATCTTTTATATCAGAAATAAGATTGAAACCTGCTTTGCGAAGTACATATACCCAATTTTCGCTAACGCCAATATTTCCCCATTCCTTTATACTACTTTGTGGAATTTTTGCTTCTGGCTTCATCTGAGGGAAGAGTAATACTTCTTGTATATATTCTTTGCCAGTCATTAACATAACAAGGCGATCTATTCCAATACCAATTCCTGATGTAGGCGGCATTCCATATTGTAGAGCACGCAAGAAATCTTGATCTATAATCATAGCTTCATCATCTCCTTTATCTGCTAATTTCATTTGTTCTATGAAACGTTCTTCTTGATCTATAGGATCATTTAGCTCAGAATAGGCATTTGCAAGCTCTTTCCCATTTACCATTAGTTCAAAACGTTCTGTGAGACCAGGTTTTGAACGATGTGTTTTGGTTAAAGGAGACATTTCTATAGGATAATCAGTAATAAAAGTAGGTTGTGTATAAGTTCCTTCGCAGAACTCACCGAATATTTCGTCTATCAGCTTACCTTTACCAAAGCTCTCATCAATATCTTCCAAACCTAGTTTGCTAACAGCAATATGACGAATTTCATCTTCGTTCTTACCATAAAGATCAAACCCTGTCTTTTCTTTGATAGCATCTAGTATAGGTAAGCGTTTAAATGGTGCTTTAAAGTTTATTGTCTTATTGCCTATTTGTACTTCAGGCTTACCGTTTACTGCTATACAAATTTTTTCTAATAGTTGTTCTGTAAATGTCATCATCCAGTTATAGTCCTTGTATTGAACATATAGTTCCATACAAGTAAACTCTGGATTATGGAAACGATCCATACCTTCATTGCGAAAGTTTTTCCCTATTTCATATACTCCTTCAAATCCACCAACTATTAATCGTTTTAAGTATAGTTCAGTAGCAATACGCATATACATGTCGGTATTAAGAGCATTAAAATGAGTTATGAAAGGTCGTGCACTCGCCCCACCTGCAATAGTTTGCAATGTAGGCGTTTCTACTTCAGTATAACCAGCATTATCAAAAAATTGGCGCATTGTGCGTAGAACAGTTGCACGTTTGAGAAAAGTATCTTTGACATTATCGTTAACAACTAAGTCTACATAGCGTTGACGATAGCGTTGTTCTGGATCATCAAATTTATCATATGCTTCGCCATCTTTATATTTTACGATAGGTAAAGGTTTCAAGCTTTTAGAAAGTAGGCTGAGTTCACGAGCATGCACTGATATTTCGCCCATCTGAGTCTTAAAAACAAAACCTTTAATTCCAATAAAATCACCAATATCAAGTAACTTTTTAAAAACCTTGTTGTATAGTTCTTTATCCTCACCAGGACAAAGATCGTCGCGGGTAATATATACTTGAATCCTACCTTTACTATCTTGAAGCTCTATGAAAGAAGCTTTGCCCATTATTCTACGCCCCATCATACGACCTGCAATAACAACCTCGCGTTGTTCTCCTTCTGTAAATTGCTCTTTTATATCTATAGAATATGCATTAGTGGGATATTCAGCAGCAGGATAAGGATTTATACCCATATCGCGTAATTCTTGCAAGCTTTGGCGGCGACCAATCTCTTGCTCTGATAATTCTAAAACATTCATAGTTTTTCTATCTTATCAATATATTTCATTTAATATTTTATATAATATTGCAAAGTTACTAATAATCGCTGTAATATTTGCATAAGTTTGACAGTTTAATATAAGTATATAATATTTGTAATCTTTGCGTGATATAGCCTATTTAAGTATTAATATTAAGATATTTTTAGAAAGGATATTATAATATAAAAATAGAGGATATGTTTAACTTTTCACACATCCTCTATATTTTGCTTATAAAACTATTAGTATATATGTAATAGCTTTAATATTAGAACTGATAGCTATTTAAAAGTTATGCTAAATAAGCATTAACCATCCATACAGATTTTTCTTGTCCTACAAGGAAATCGCTCATCATAGCTGTAGTAACCTCATCATTTGCTTCTTCTGCAGCTGCTATAATTTCTCGCTCTTTTGCAATTAAAACTTTTAAAGTATCAAGGATTAATTTCATACCTTCTACTTCATTTACTTTGTTATTTTCTTCTTTAAGTGTAGCAACTTTTAAAAGCTCACTAAAACGATTTTCAGGCTTGCTATCAAGTTGTAACAAACGTTCTGCAACTTCATCTATTTTCTCAGCAACATTGTTATATTGATTTTCATATTCTGCATGTAACTGGAAAAAGCTCTTACCTTTTACATTCCAATGCAATCCACGTAAATTCATGTAATACACATGAAGATCTGCTAAAAGCTGATTAAGACCATTAACTACTCCTTCTATTTTTGTTTTGTCTAATGCTAAAACATCTAAATTTTTCATTTTTCTTTTTTTTTATTAAGTTATATAATTTAATTAAAAACCTTGAAACAATATGTAGCAAGGATTGTTACCATATAGAGTTTTTTTCATAGTTAAAATCAAACTCTAATTAAATAACATTACAAAGATACGAAAAATAAATAAAAGAATTTATTATTTTAATAAGATTTTTGAAAAGTACTTTTATTTTAGAATTTAAATATTATTGTATATTTATTTAGTCCCCCCTTATAAATAGGGTGTGTCTCTTTTAGACACACCCTATTATATTTTATTACTCTGCAACAATGGGATAAATCTCAATAAATTCACCTTGGTGCTGCTGCTCATCATAGAGTAAATCTACTATCTTTTTCCCAACTTCGTCAGGCTTATGGAATCCTGGTAGAGACATATTGCCGTTAAGATCGGTAGTAGTTGGACCTGGATGAACGGTATATATTTCTATAGGGATATTGTTTTTTTGAAAATCGAAGGCAAAATGTTCGCTCATACAATTTTGTGCAGCCTTACTTGCTTTATATGCTAACGGATTCCAGTAAGGATTGGTAGAGGTGGGTACTGTGATGTTTATTATTTTGCCATTATTTTTAGATAGTATAGATATTAGTCCTTGACAAAGATAAAAAGTACCAAAGAAATTAACCTGAGTAGTTTCTATTATATCTTTTAGCTGTGTTTCATAGCTAAGTACTGACATATCTCCGGGTATACCAGCGTTGTTTATTAATAGTTTAAGGTCGGAATGTTTATCTTTTATTTCTTCACAAGTAGAAGCTATAACCGTGTAGTTAGAAAGATCCACTTTAAGATATTCTGCTTTTCCTTTGCCTATGGCGTTTAGCTTGTTTACTGCGGCTTCGCCACGTTCTTTGTTACGTGCGCCTACAAGGACATGCCAGCCCCTTTTTATCAACTCTTTAGCTATTCCATATCCTATGCCTTTATTGGCACCTGTTACTAATGCTTTATTCATAATTGTATCAAATTAGTTGTTTTAAAACTTATGTTTTTAATCAAATCTTTATGTTTATATATATTTTTTACCCCTTTTTGTGAGAGTGGTAATAATAATAATGAATAAAATAAATAAGGGTATATTTCCTAAGCCTCTTGTTTTATTCTCTGCGTAGATTTTAGGCGTTTACGTTCTTCCAACATATCTTTAGCACGTTGCTCTGCAAGTATAGCTGCTTTATTTGTAGCTTCTTCTTCTGGCTTAATACGCATAGTTTTTGCAATGTTAATTAAATCTTTTACAGCTTCACCTCCTGCTATAAGCCCTGCTGTAGCTGGTACCCACGCATTAGAACTTGGAATGGTATGCCGTTCGGTGCATTTGCGCATATTTTTATCAGGGCATATACAATGGAAGGCACAGCTTATCTCTGGTTGTTCTATACTTTCTAAAGGCTCTTCAGGGCTATAAACTACCTTTAGATGTTTGATTTTAGTCTTTCGAAGTTTTTTGCGAATAACCTTTGCTAATGGGTCATTAATAGTTTTAAATATATCAGTTACCTCAAACTTAGTAGCATCTATCTTATAAGCAGCGCCCATACATGATAATATAGGTATCTTTAGTTCATAGCAGCGATATATAAGGTCGAGCTTTGCAGTAACAGTGTCTATACAATCGACAATATAATCGTAGTGATCGAAATCGAATTGAGTAGCGTTATCGGGTAAATAGAAAGTTTGGTATTTGCGTACTATACAGCGTGGATTTATGGACAGTATGCGTTCTTCGGCTATATCTACCTTAAATTTTCCTACTGTTTTTGTAGTAGCTAACAACTGTCTGTTTACATTGGTCAAACATACACGATCATCATCTATAATATCTATTGCTCCTACACCGCTACGTGCCAGAACTTCCACAACATATCCTCCTACACCTCCTACTCCAAACACAGCCACTCTGCTACCATGAAGGGTATTAATGGCAGGCTTGCCCAGTAATAATTGTGTTCTTGAAAATTGGTTTTGCATTTTTAAGGGTGTTTACTAATATTTGTTTATATTGTTATGTCTGCTTTATAATATACTAACAAGGTTATGGTGTTATGGATATTACACATTTTTTACTAACTTTATTTTAGTTGGCTCTACTATGATCAAATGTTTTTTATACAAGTCACCAATGGCTTTTTTATATACTTTTTTAGATACCTGAAATTGGTATTTAATGTCTTCGGCATTACTTTTATCACCAAGGTTACATTCTCCATTATGTGCTTTAAGATATTCTAATAATCTTTCAGCAAAGCTGATAGCATATTGTTGTCCAATTGGTTGTAAAGTACAGTCTATTTTGCCATCAGTGCGCACATTTGCAATATATCCTTTTAATTTATCTCCTGTGTGAATACGCTTAAAAACCTGATCTTCGTATATTAATCCTGCGTATTTATTGTCTACGATAACTTTAAAACCTAAGTCGGTCTTTTGCCAAATAAGCAAGTCTACCTCCTCGCCATGTTTATATGTTGGAAACTCTTTAGAGAGAAAATGTTCTACCTTTGCTGATGCCACTAAGCGATAAGTCTCTTTATCAATATACATAAATATAATATACGAATTGCCTATTTCCATGCGTCTTTTTTGCTCACGGAAAGGGCAAAACAGATCTTTTGTAACGCCCCATGATAAGAATGCGCCATATTCATTTACCCACGAGCATGATAAATAAGCAAAGCTGTTAACTGTAGCTAATGGTTTTTCGGTAGTGGCTATAGGGCGCTCGTCCTGATCAAGGTAAACGAGTACTTCTACCTCATCACCTATGTTTGCACCTTGTGGTATATATTTTTGTGGCATTAAAATATCGCCAGCCTTACCACCATCGAGATAAACGCCAAATTCTTCTCCAAAACCCTCACGAAGAGCTTTCTTTACTATGGTGAGTTTGTTGAAGGTTCCTAATTCTATTGTTTTCATGTCTTGTCGTCCTTTTTATATATTGTTTATAAATATGTTACTGCTTATTTTATTGGCAAGTTAGTCTTCTTTAGAAAGCTGTTGCCTACTGTTATCAGATATTATTATACCATCTTTAAGATGTATGGTTCTGTCGGTGATACTTGCCAATCCTTCATCGTGCGTAACAATAACGAACGTTTGTCCAAACTGATCTCTTAGGTCGAAGAAAAGCTGATGTAGCTCTGCTTTATTCTTAGAATCTAAACTTCCAGATGGCTCGTCTGCAAGTATTACAGCAGGGTTGTTTACGAGTGCTCGTGCTACTGCAACACGTTGTTTCTCACCTCCAGATAGCTCTTGAGGCTTATGGTTAGCACGATCAGTAAGACCTAAAAAGGCTAACAACTCTTTACCTCTAACCTTAGCTTCTTTAGAGCTTTTACCTGCTATATAGGCAGGAATCATTACATTTTCGAGTGCCGTAAACTCAGGTAAAAGTTGGTGAAACTGAAAAACAAAGCCCAAATGCTTATTACGGAAATCGCTCAATTTATTAGTAGAGAGGCTGTTTATATCTATTCCATCTACTACCACCTTTCCTTCGTCTGCTTTGTCGAGCGAGCCAATTATTTGTAATAATGTAGTCTTACCAGCTCCTGAGGGGCCTACTATGCTTACTACTTCACCCTTGTTTATGTGCAAATCGATACCTTTTAGTACCTCAAGCGAACCAAAACTCTTAGTAATTCCTTTTATATCTATCATTGTTATAAATTTTTCTTATGTATCCATTCACTTGCTACCTCATAAACGCTACGTTCCTCTGTATGTTGAGGCTCAGCAAAGGTCATTGTGTCTAAATTGTTACCATATTGATCAGGGAAGATAATCATTATAGTTTTACCATTAAAATATTTATTTATCTCATTGGGCAAATCGTCCATTGCTGCTTTATATGAGATAGTTCCTTTACGGGCAGTAATGATAACAAACATATGATCATGTTTTACGTTCATAGCTTTTATAGGCAATTCGTTCCAATGCTCCATCTGTTCGTATTCTGCGCGCACACTTGGATAGTTGTTTATTACATATTCTTTTATCAAATCGAGTGTTTCCTGTCTGGCATCGAATACTATCCTACACTCCATGTTTTCTGCCATGCGGGCTAAACGCTCTAACCAACGATAAAAGCCCGGTTCGTATTCAGCCCTTGAAGGTACTGCTACCTGTATACGGCGTATAGTGTTTAGAGGTTGCTTAATACGTGCTATAATAATCTGACGATTGAGCCTATGATATACACTACGTGCAAATTCTCCCCAAAAACCACCATGCTGCTGATGATGAAAATGAAGCCCCATAACTATTTCTGATGCTTGATTTTCCTTAAAAGCATACATAATGCCATTTGCAATGTTTGCAGCTACACGTATCTGTGTAGATATAGGTACATCGGCAGCACTGGCATATTTATTAAGATTGTTTAGAAGCTCTATACCTTCGGCTTGCTTAGTATGTATGTTTACATCATCGTACACTACATTAAGAGCCACTATATCTCGTTTCAACTTAGGATTGCGCATCATTGTTGCGAGATTTAATAGGTGGATAGAGGTGTTAGCATATTTTACAGGGACAAGTATTTTCTCATCATTATCCACCTTTTTATCCTTAAGATCTTCTTTTTCCAATAGTCGCAACTGTTCAGCTGCTCGTTGTGTTATCATAGTAGATATTATGCAGGTAAACAGTATCATAAGCACTATACCATTGAGAACAGCATTGTCAAAAAGATATTTTCCTCCGCCTATAGGCAACTTACACCCAACCATAGCTAAGGCTATTGCACCTGCGGCATGAGCAGAGGTAAGACCAAACATCATATGTCCCGACTTTAAGGATAGCTTAAAGACCCATGTAGCAATATAAGATGCTAATGCTTTTCCTAATGTTCCAAAAACTACCAGTAATAGCATTATCCATAAAATGTAAGTACTTTCAAAAAGTAATTTTACGTTTATTAGCATGCCTACTCCTATGAGAAAGTAAGGTATAAACAAGGCATTACCTGTAAACTCTAACCTGTTCATAAGAGGAGATACCTTTGGAATAAACCTGTTTAAGATAAGTCCAGAAAGAAAAGCGCCAAATATGCCTTCTACGCCGATAGCATGTGAAAGGGCTGCCGAGCCAAACATAATAGCTAAAACAAAGACAAACTGCATTACACTGTCTGAATAACGATGTAAGAACCAGCGCGCCACACGAGGAACAGTATAAAAGAGAAATGCGCTATATGCTATAAATTTTATGCTAAATATAATCCAAAACGTTATATCTCCACTGCCTGTTACAGAGCTTGTTATAGAGGAAAGAATTATTAACGATATAAGTAAAGCAAGCATAGAGCCACCTACACTTATAGTAGTACTAACATGTTTTGTAAGGCCATAACGCCCAACGATAGGGTAGGCTATAAGCGTGTTGTCTGCCATAATGGTACTAATGAGCAAAGCTGCCATACCGCTGAAGTGAAGAAACAATGTAAAAGCACCATATATTAGCACAAATGGGCAGAGAAAGGTGAGAGCACAAAATATTATTACGCGCACGCTATTCTTTCGCAAGCCTTCCATGTCAAGCTCTAATCCTGCTAAAAACATAATATAATATAAGCCCACTTGCCCAAAAATCTCAAAGGAAGCATCTCTGCCTAATATATCAAAACCATTCTTACCTACAAGGACTCCTGCAAGCACCATTCCTATAATATGAGGAATACGGAGCTTTCCCATGATAATAGGTGAGAACAATATCATGAGGATAACGACAAAAAATATAAGCGTTGGATCTGTTATAGGAAAAAAATGAGATATATTAATCATAGTAACCACATTGTAAAAATATATGCAAAGATAGTAAAAAGATGATAGAGTAACGGTGATAATAGATGGTTTTTTGTACTTTTGCAAAGTAAAAAGACTGATAAATATATTATAATATAAAAATGAAAGTAGCTATTGTTGGTGCCAGTGGTGCCGTAGGGCAGGAATTTCTTCGCATATTGGAACAGAGAAATTTTCCTCTTGACGACTTAGTGTTGTTTGGTTCTTCACGTTCTGCAGGTAGAGAATATGCCTTTAAGGGAAAGAATTACAAGGTAAATTTGCTTCAGCATAATGACGACTTTAAGGGAGTGGATATAGCTTTTGTTAGTGCAGGAGGAGGCACATCTGCAGAGTTTGCCGATACTATAACTAAGTATGGAACAGTGATGATAGATAATTCCAGCCAGTTTCGTCAGTGTGAAGATGTGCCATTGGTAGTCCCTGAGATTAATGCTGCTGATGCTTTAAAACGCCCTCGTGGGATAATAGCCAATCCTAATTGCACCACAATAATGATGGTAGTAGCTTTGGCTCCTATAGAAAAGCTTAGTCATATTAAGAAGATACATATTAGTAGCTATCAGAGTGCATCCGGTGCAGGAGCTGCCGCTATGGCAGAATTAGAGCAACAATATAAGGAGCTGCTAACTATAGGTAAGGTAAAAACGATAAAAAAGTTTCCTCACCAGTTAGCATATAATGTTATTCCTCAAATAGATAAGATGACCGATACCGATTATACTAAGGAGGAAATGAAGATGTTTAACGAAACTCGCAAAATAATGCACTCTGATGTACGCACCAGTGCCACCTGCGTACGTGTGTCATCTCTTCGCAGCCATTCTGAGAGTGTGTGGTTTGAAACAGAGAAGCCATTAGCTGTAGACGATATTCGCAAGGCGTTAGCTGCTGCCGAGGGTGTTACATTGGTAGATGATCCGCAAAACTATGTTTACCCTATGCCTTTAGAAAGTGCAGGGCATGATGATGTTTACGTTGGGCGTGTACGTAAAGATCTTGCTGATGATAATGGCTGTGTGTTATGGCTTACGGGCGATCAAATACGTAAAGGGGCTGCACTAAATGCTGTTCAGATAGCAGAATATCTTATCAGAGAAGGTGATATAAAGAGATAATTCTCACATATTGGTGTACAGATAATCCGTTATATACACGCTTTTTAGCGCATATATAGCGGTTTTTTTTTTAATGTTATTGCTTACTTATTATATAAAAAGCAAGCTGCATTAAGTTACCTTTTATTATAACTTAATACAGCTTATTTTATATCTAATACTTATCTTGTAATTTTTTAATTACAATAAAAGACATAATTACTTTGTTATAGTAATCTCAATACTATTAGAAAAGATTAATAATCGTTTGTAGTATTATCATTCTACAGTAACTTTTATTTCGTTAAACTTAGACGTCGCAACGGCATTAAACGTAATAGTCTTCTCTTTACCTGTCCAAATGTAGGGAAAATCATCATCATTGTTACATATTAGGTTTTTAAAATTGTATGTAAGATTGCAGTAATAAGGTACGTTTATAAACTCTATACGTGTAATAAACTTACCTTCTTCTGCTGTAAATGTAAAAGCATTTTCTTTATATACTGTATAGATATTATCTATTATTCTGTTCCAATACCTATCACTATTTTTCTTTTGTGTTAGTGTTACAGGTCCTGTTACCATCTTAACATCATCGTCTAATTTACCAGCAGTCTTATCTTCTTTGGCGTCTATACTGTTAGTAGTAGGAACTTTCCATGGGTTTTCAGAGAAATTGAAAGTAAAGATAGTTTTAGTAGTTTCTTCAGTTTCACCAGGTGTAGGATTAGGTGTGCCTGCTTGGCTAACAACTATACTTACCTTTACTTGTTCTTTGCTATTATCATCAGTAACAATAAGCTCGGTATTACCCGTAGAAAGCGGATTAACGGTAATGATATTGTTTTCTAAAGTAGCTGTAGCTATATTGTTATCAGTTATTTTACAACTATACTTTCCGTTTCCTTTTACTATTTTTACAGACTCTGTTTTCCCTACTTGCATATTTAGCTGAGTAGTAGAAAGTTGTAGTTTAACATCGTTTTTATTTCCTTGCGAACCTCCTTGCTCTTCTTTTTGGGGGAGATTAAAGTCTTGATTATCTTTGTTGCAACTTGTCATAAAAGCAGCAATCATAAATAAAAGGATAAATGAGTATTTATAAAAACTATTCATAATTATTTTTTGTTTATTAATTGTTATTTTTTTATTGTTATAATTCTTTCTATGTGTCGCATTAAAGCTCTGCTACCTCTGCAAAGTTAGCTTTACCCCATCTTTCATTGTTACTATATTGCTCTTTGCTTCCTTTAGGGACGTAAAGTTTTTTGGTTGTTGGAGTTTTGTTAAAGATGGCAGCATTTGTTGTGGGAGGTGTTGTTGCACGACAGATAACTTCAGCAAGGTTAGAGCAACCGGTAAATGTGTTTAGAAAAACTTTATTAAGTGTAGAAGGCAGATCTACTTTTGTTAGTTTTTTACAGTTAAGAAATGCCGAATGCTTTATCTCTGTAACACCTTCTGGAATTACAATACTGGTTAAGCTTTCACAGTTATGAAAAGTTTTCACATTAATGACTTTCACTTTCTCTGGTATATTTACTTTGCTCAATTTTTTGCAATCAGCAAATAAGCCACCTCCTATAAAGTTAACATTCTTTGGAAGTAGAACCTCAGTTAGCTCTTCGCAGCTACTAAAAGCAGATAGTTCTAATCTTTCTAACGTTTCTGGGAGTGTTATGCTCTTTAGCGATTTACAACCATAAAAAGCCTGACTACCTATTAAAGATAGATTTTTAGGAAGCTGAACAGATGATAATGATTTGCAATCCTTAAAAGTAGTAGCTTTTATCTCTGTAATATTATTTGGAATAATGATAGACTCCAGACTGCTGCAGGCACTAAAAGCGTTATCTTCAATATCCTTTAAAGAAGTAGGCAACTTTATTTCCGTTAATTGATCACAGCCATAAAACATACTTTCTCCTATGGTTTCAAGCCCTTCATCTAAAGAAACTTTCTGTAAATTATTACAAAAAGCAAATGCGTTTGGTTTTATTTCTTTTACCGATTTAGGTATATTTACCTCTTGCAAAGCGTGGCATTGATAGAAAGCATCTTCATCTATTTTTTCTAAATTAGAAGATAAAACTACTCTATGCAACTTGTTGCAGTAAGAAAATGCTCCTTTACCAACATATTTTAATGTAGAAGGAAATATTATTTCTTGTATTGGTGTTTCTTTAAAAGCCTCAACATCTATACCCGTAATGCCTTCTTTAAGAACTATTTTGCCATCTTCTGGTATTAACTCTGCAGGCCATTTTTTTATAACATTATCTTTTATCTCAACGCCATCAGGTATCTGTGTGTCAGTTTCCTCTACAAGAATACTTACCTTTGCTTGCTCTTTACTATCTTCATCGGTTACAATAAGTTCTGTTTCGCCTATAGAAAGCGATTTGATGGTTATAACATTGTTATTTAAAGTTGCTATAGCTATGCTGCTATCTATAACTTTGCAACTATATTTTCCGTTTCCTTGTAGAATCTTTATAGATGCTTCCTGACTTGCTTTCATCAAGAGCGTAGCTGTAGAAAGTTGCAGCTTTTCATAAGTCTTAGTGCCTTGCGAACCTTTCTGTTCTTCTTTTTTTGTTGGATTAATATCATCATTGTCTTTGCTACAACTTACCATAAAAGCTGCGAACAATATTAAAGCGACAAATGAATATTTACAAAAAACTTTCATAATTACTTTTTTTTTGTTATTTTTATTAATTTATATTATGTGATATTATTACTTACTGTTATGAATATCTTTTTTTATTTTATTCTATCTAAATGTTCTTTTCCATTTCCTTTAAACACCATTCTACGTATTTTACCTCCCACGTTATGGTCAGCTTCTATAATTTTTCCGCTTTCTTTGTTTGTTGCATTGATTATGAAAACAGAGGCACATGAATATTTTGAAGCTTTCTTATCTTCGGCAGCAACATACATTTCATTGGAATTATAAGGATTGAAGATGATTTGTTTTACCTTAAAGTTTTCACCCAAATCTATATAAGGCTTATTGCTAAAGTTTTGCGCTTCATAGTTAAAAGCGAATATTTTACCATTTTCGTTACCATAATACATTATTGGTTTTGTAGGGTTTACACCAATAGCATCGGTACTTTTTATATTGCCATTAGACGAGATGTTAGTTAAAACAATTTCTTTTATTTTCGGATTTTTTTGTGATGTACGGGAAATAGATAATCGATAAATATTAACCTCTTTATTGCTTGTATATCCTACAAATAAGAAGTGGCGTGGCTCATAACGATTGTCAGCCAGTCCGTCTGCATACACTCCGTCACAAGGTAGTAATGCCATAGGTGTAACATCACAAACAGTTTCACCTAATGCTGTCCTTCCTATTGCTGCAATATACAGTAAATGTTTCGATTTCAAATCAAAATATACACGTACCATATCGGTAGGTAAAGGTATAAAAGAACAAGCTAAATCGGCTATTTTAACGTCCTTAGGCATTTGATGATTAATTTTATCCTCAAGGAAATGATGGTTTAATGTCATTAAGTAATCCTTACCATTTCCTACGAAAAAAATCACATTAAAATCTCTATTCCACATAAAGTTTTGCCCTCCAAACGGCGCAAAAGCAAAGTTTGGATAAAATTCGCCTTTGCCATCGTATTGCACTTCTGTTTTTACTTCGAGTGTGTTAGGGTCGAGCAAGTAAACTTTTCTTGGATTATCGGTACTAATAACCACATTTAACCCATCTGTGTCTTCTATGTTGTTAGGGTTTGTAATACCTTCTCCTGTCCAGCAAAGAGCTAAAGGCTCTGTTCCTAATGTAAGGTTAGGGTTACTTTGTTTGAAAACGTTTGTAGCCATAGGTATATTACTTTTGTCTAAAGCCTTATAAGCAAGTTCGGCACCTTTCTCTCCTTCAGTAAGTAATAGTAGTCCGCGATTGTAATCGGAGTAAACAAAGAGCTTAAACTCTATGATTTTAGCTGTTTCATCAGCCGCCGTTACCTTTAAGAAACATGAAAAGGTGCCTAATGTAGAGCAAGTGTAATTTAATGTTTCTTCATTACTTACTTCTTTGTGATTGATATTCCACTGGTAAGTAACTTTTTGTTTCTGATCGTTAGAGAACTTTATGTTTGGCTTTATTTGCAATATAGCACCTTGTTTTATGCTATATGCTTTCTCTATACCTTCAATACTACTTAGTTTTCCTTCAGTAGTTTTATGGCTCAGGTCGCTATTGTCAAAATTGTTTTCTGAGCAAGCTGTTAATAATAACATTGCTATAAACAAGAGGTAGATGTTTTTTAGTTTTTTCATTTTGTCTGTTTCTATTAATTAAATGTCTGTTTTTTTTTAATAAATATTTATCTAAAATATGGTACCTATACCTCCCAAGTAACATTAGGGAATATTACACCTTCTTCGGGGTGAAGGTCGAAATATTCTTTTACACGTTTAAAAATGCGCAGGTATTCATATTTACGATCTTCAAACTGTTCTTTTCTTACAGGGTTACCATAATATTCTATAAATTTTTGATATTTCTTAATATTGTATTCTCCTAACCAATAAGCCACCGATGACCACCATGAAGGAATGTCTAACCGGTTGTTAAATAATATTTTAGCTATTTTATGCTCCATAATCTCTGGCTGTAATGGCGATGAGGGATCAATGCCAAGGGTTAGCGTATAGGTAGAATGGTCGTCTAAAGAGCGACGATTTATTTTTATCTTTAATGTATCGTGGGTAGCATTTGGCTTTATTGTTCTGTTTAATATTAAAGGGTCGTAATGCAAATTGGCAATAGCAGTTGTTGCAGTGTCTATAATTTGCAATTTGTAATAACGTTCTTCCATGTGCAATTCTCCTATTGTTTCTATAATAACGCTCACCACCGAATCGGTAGTTGCGTATGGCAAACTGCCTAAAGATATGTTATAGGTAGATTTCTCAAAGCATATCCCACTTTTAGATGGCTCTATAAAACAAGACGAGCAACCTGATATGAGTAATAGTGCTGTGGAAAAAAGAATGGTAGAAAGTGTTTTTTTCATAACTTTTGTTTTTGTTTTTATTTCTCTAATCCATTTTCGCTTTCGGGTAGTGGCAGTACATAGGTTTCGTTACTGGCCTCTATATGTTTACCGTTCAGTCCGTCCATGCTACGCCACAAACGTTTGTAGGTGAAGAATATTTGCCCTTCTCCCCAATATTCTCTTGTTATCTCGTCAGCTATCCATCTTTGAAAGAGCTTCTTAGTACTAATTTCGTCCATTGATATAGGTTGTAAACCTCTTGCCGTTACAACTGTATTTATAGCCTTTAGCGACTTTTGTTTATCCTTATCATATATAGCTTCTGCTAAAATATAATACATCTCAGGAAGACGAATCATATTAACTCCGGGTGTTCTGTTAGACTTCCATTGCTGGCTTTCATCATAATCTTTATCATAAAGCTTTATAAAAGCAGTAACAGGCTTTCCCCAATTAGTAGCAGTAAAATAAGTTTGATATCTATAATCATTATTTATGGTAGAGAAAGTCTCGGTTTTAAACAAGCGTTTATAGTTTTCTCTTACCATATTGCAGGTAGGCGTGCTATGTTCAGGATAAAACAATTGTCGTACATTGATGTACATTTTAGGCGCATTTAACACCCAAATACATTCTGTTTCAGCATCATAACCTCTGAAAAGCTGTAAAACATCGTTTTCTTTTACCAGTTTGTAGTGGCTGTTTATAACCTCTTCTGCTAAGGCAGCTGCCTTTTTGTTGTTGTTTCCCCATAAAGCCACACGAGCTTGGATAGCTTTTACGGCATTGAGGGTGATATATACATTTTTAACAGTTGGATATTCTTTCTTTGAAAACTCTTTTTTTGCTTCTTCTAAGTCGTGCATAATGTCCTGATAACATTCTTGTACGGTTTTCTTTTCACATATCTGGTTACTTGCCTTTGTTACATAGGGTATGGCTAAAGCGTTAGGATTATTAATATTTGGTGCAAAAAGGCGAAGCAAATCAAAATGTAACATTGCTCTAATGGCAAGGGCTTGTGCTCTGTAGTTGCACATCTTGGGGGTGTCTTTATCTTTTATGTGTTCTAATAGGCTATTTATGGCATAAATATCATAATAGGCTGTTGCCCAAATCTGGTCGATTATTCGTCTTACTTCTTTATCTTTATATTGTAAATCGTATGTTTTTGCAAGTAGGGTAGTTGTAGACGACTCGTGGTCGTTATAATATAGTTGTGCTATCTCATCTATAAAACCAAAAGAGAGGTTACTACCGTAAAGGTCGGCTTTTGTAAGTGTGGCATAAATACCTGTAAGAGCGTCTTTTGCACCTTGCTCATCGGCAAACATTTGCTTGTCGTTGATAAGTCCGGGCGTGTCTATATCGATGAAATTACATGCAGAAAAAGTAGATGTAAGCAGACTCATTATAAAGAATATTTTTATTGCTCTCATTTCTTATATTTTAATGTTAAGTCCTAACTCATAGATGTTAGCAAAGGGATAAGCTAAACCTCTTTCACGCTTTATAGTAGATAAGTGTAGGAATTGCCCCATAGAAAAAGTAAAGCGTACATATTGCAGGTGAGCTAATTTGCACAAACTATTTGGCACGTCATACCCTAACATAAGCGAAGTGCCCTCTAAAGCGTATTCTTTTTTTACAAATCTAGATGTGGGAGATGTATCTTCTTGAGCAGCAATATGCTTATAGATAACTTTATCGCCTGGCTTTTGCCAGCGGTTGTAGAACACTCTCTTGTCAGCATTATACATAGGGTTGACGCCCTCTACTTTGTTTGCCAAAGTTCCGTTATAGATGGTTGCACCTAAACGATAGTTAAACGATACGGTAAGGCTAAAATTGCTAATATTAGCAGCTAAGCCAAATGCTCCTTGCAGCGTTGGAGTAAGGTCGCCAACTACTTTTCGGGCATTATAATTGTATGTATAAGTTTGCTCACCATCTTCTCCAATAAATATTTCCTTGCCGTTTGAAGGATTTATACCTGCCGAGAGCATTACCTTTAAGGCTGTAAGCGACTCTCCTTCAGCATATATTGCAGCGGGTAACCTGCCTGATAACTTTGCGTTATGTGCATTTTGATTTCTTAAGTAATCGCTTATTTTTACAATGACATTGTGATTGTGGCTTGCTGTAAGATATGCGTTTAGCCCCCAAAGCCTACTATTTATAATCCTACCACGCAACGACAGCTCGTAACCACTGTTGCGTATCTGACCTAAGTTTTCTTTTGCATTGGCAAAACCTGTATGCAAAGGTTTTGATATGGTCATAACCACATTATTAGTTGTATTTTTATATATATCGAAAGAGCCGCTTAGGCGGTCGGAAAATAAGCTAAAGTCAAGCCCCAAATTGGCTTTTATGGTTCGTTCCCATTTTAAGTTCGGGTTTACTAATGCTACAGGCATAGCTCCTATTTCGTTGTTATAAATGTAATTGGCATGGTATCGGTAAGCTAATTGAGCCTGATAAGGGTTAAAACTAACATTACCTACGGTGCCTATGCTTGTCCTGAGCTTTAACAAGTTGATAGGGCTGTCACTAAAAAATCGCTCTTTATGTATATTCCACCCTAATCCTATCATGCAAAAAGGAGCGTAGCGTTCTGATGTTCCAAACTTTGACGACCCTTCACGACGAAAAGATGCATCTACGAAATATTTATTTTCAAAAACATATTGCACGTTTAAATAGCCTCCAAACATTCTTGCTTTGTCTTTTCCTCCCTTTGGTGTACTCCCTTCAGCAAATGCTGCCGCCTGTGAAGCATGGTCTATCTTGTCTGATAGTATCCCAATGGCTGTAAACCCATTACTTTCGTTATCTGTGGCTTGAAGGTTAAGTCCTAAGGTAGCAATGAGTTGATGCTTTTTTATAGCTTTAGCCCAAACTAAAAAAGCATTTGCCGAAAAATCGGTAGATTCGCTGTGCATAATATCAAAACTACCGCGCTTAGCCTTATCAGTATAATGAAATTTTACAGAATGTGGCGAATAAAACGTTTCGTTATCGTTTTGCGTTTGTGTTAAAGAGGCTGTAGCTTCTAAGCGTAGATGTTTTAAGATGTTCCAACGCACTTTGGCACTGTTTGTAACAACCTTGTTTTTTTGCAGAATATAGCTGGAAAGAGTCTTTTCAAAGATAGGATTAGCCATACCAAAGGCAAGATGGTTGTTTAACTCTCCGTAGCTATTATATGGCTCATCGTATGGGTTTAGTCTTGTATAGTCCGAAAAACTGCCATAAGGCACATCATGACTTTGCCCACCCATTATAAGTGCAGTGTATTGTAAGAAGAATTTTGAAAAATCGCCGTATGTCAAATTTACTCTCACCGAGCCATCTCTTCTGTCGCTTTTATCCATAACTCCCCGCACATCATTAATCCCTGCCATAAGCGTATAACGAAACAATGGTGTTCCGCCCATAATGTTAATGTTATGTGTTTGTGATAACCCTGTACGTAACGGCATTTTTAGCCAGTTGGTATTAACACCTGCTTTTACCCTGTCCAGTCTTGCATAATAGTCTTTTTGGCGTTTTACATCTATATCGCTGTTGCCTATGAAACGGCCATATAAACCTGCTTTGCGCTCAAATTCTAATTTCTCGGCAGCATTAAGCAGATTATAATCAGACAAATCGGCTACACTCACCTGAAAACGATTACTATAATCGATGTTCAGTTTTCCTATATGAGAAGGTAATGACGTTATTACAATAACACCGTTGGCAGCTTTCGAGCCATAGTAAGTAGTGGCAGCAGCATCTTTCAACACAGATATTTGAGAGATGGTGGAAGGCTTTAAGCTGAAAACTACTCGTATATCTACCTCTACGCCATCGAGAATGAAAAGCGGAAGGTTAGTATGGTCGCCCTCTATAAAACTGCTTCGCCCACGTATAATCATATCTGGCAACTTGTTAGGGTCAGACCCTTTATTATTGTCAGGAGTTAGTTCAAATCCGGGAACATTATTTTTTATAAGTTCTAACAAGTTTGTGTTTACTTGATTATTTATAGTTTTTCTGTCAATGGTAAATGCCGAACCTGTATATATTTCCTTAGGCTTATTAATATAGCCTGTAACCACCACTTCATCGAGCATTTCTTGGTGTATAGACGTAGTGTCTTTATGTGTTTGTGCTAAACAAAGAAGGCTTACAAAAAGCAAAGATATAGTTGTAAAAACATATTTGTTATCCCGATGTATTAGTGCCATTATTGCCTCAATAGTTCTATCTGTTTATTAAATAGGAAATGCAAAATTAATATATTACTAAAAGTTAGACAATACTTAATTTTAGTGATTTTATTATAGATAATGTGTTATAAAATATTTTCTTAAAATGTTTTAAACCTATATTATTGCGCTTGTTTATCTTATATTAGCGTGCGATTTGCTACAAAAACTAACGTTTTGTTAGTTTTGGTAAATATTTCTCTTTTTGTAAATATAATTAATCTTCGTTACCTTTCTACATTTTTAGGTATTTTGCTTGTTCTTTTCTGTAGATATTTTGCTAAAAGTAAAGATTTATTTATATTGCTGTTTTAAATAATAAATATAAGTTTTAGTAAAAAAGCTTATTTCTAAAAATCATATACATCTTATATATTACATAATAATATGTCTTACTATGTGCTTTGAAAACTATAGTTTTATCTGTAAAAAGAAGGCGAGTAAAAAATGAAAATAAATTATTTTTCTATCAAAAATAATCTAAAAATACTTGGAAAATAAATTATTTTTGTTTATATTTGCATATCTTTTCTATAAAGATAGGCAATCTTTTGTTATATATAAAGTCAGTAGTTTTATTAATATTATGTATTGCCTTTTGATAGATAACCTAACAAATTAATAAAAAAAGAATATTATGGCAGTAAAGATCAGATTACAGCAAAGCAAGTTTAAGGAAAATAATCGTGGCGGAAAGTGGCACGCTCGTACGGTAAGTAATGGTATTTCTACTATTAACGATTTATCTAATGCTATTCAGGAAAGTACTTCGTTTACGCGAGGTGATGTGCGTGGTATTGTAGTGGCGTTGATAGACGAGATAGGTTTTCAGCTTGCAAATGGAAAGACGGTAGTCTTAGAAGGGCTTGGGCGCTTTCATCTCACTGTGGAGAGTACTCCTTCAGATAGTCCGGAGGATTTTTCTTTGCGTAAAAATATAAAGAGTGTAAAGTGTAAGTTTGTGCCTTCAGGCCGTCGCGATCCTGATACTAATCGCAAAGTGGAGGATTTTGGGTTTGGTGTGCAGGTAGCATGGGCAGATAAAAATAATAGAGAGCTGAAATAAGACGCTTCATGGTAGAAACACGCGTAGAGAGTTTTTCTAAGAGAAGATAATATTTAAGAATAAAGAAGTCTGCCATCTTGTCACACTTTCTTTCGTTGGCACAACCTTTGTAAATAATTAAGCGAACGCCAATGTATAACGCATTGGGGTAATGATACAAGAATAATAAAAATAAAAAAATATATATATAATTATGGGAAAGATTATTGGAATTGACTTAGGAACAACTAACTCGTGTGTTGCAGTATTTGAAGGTAACGAGCCAGTAGTAATAGCTAATAGCGAAGGTAAACGTACTACTCCTTCTGTAGTAGGCTTTGTAGAAGGTGGCGAGCGTAAGGTGGGCGATCCTGCTAAGCGTCAGGCTATCACAAATCCAGAAAAGACAGTTTATTCTATTAAGCGTTTTATGGGTGAAACCTACGATCAAAGCTCTAAAGAGGTAAATCGTGTACCTTTTAAGGTGGTTAATGAAGGTGGTTATCCACGTGTACAGATAGACGACCGCAAATATACTCCTCAGGAAATATCAGCTATGGTGCTTCAGAAGATGAAGAAGACAGCAGAAGATTATTTAGGACAAGAGGTAACCGATGCTGTTATCACCGTTCCGGCTTATTTCTCTGACTCTCAGCGTCAGGCTACAAAAGAAGCAGGGCAGATTGCTGGCTTAAATGTTCAGCGTATAGTTAATGAGCCTACTGCAGCAGCATTAGCTTATGGTGTAGATAAGGCTAATAAAGATATGAAAATAGCAGTATTCGACCTTGGTGGTGGTACTTTTGATATATCTATATTAGAGTTTGGTGGTGGTGTCTTTGAGGTGCTATCTACTAATGGTGATACACATCTTGGAGGAGACGATTTTGATCAGGTCATTATAGACTGGTTAGTAAATGGCTTTAAAGCTGACGAAGGTATAGACCTTACAAAAGATCCTATGGCTATGCAACGCTTAAAGGAAGCAGCTGAAAAGGCTAAGATAGAGCTAAGCTCTTCTTCATCTACAGAGATCAACTTACCTTATATAACTGCTGAAGGTGGTGTGCCAAAGCATTTGGTAAAGACTCTTACTCGCTCACAGTTTGAGCAGTTAGCTCATGGCTTGATACAGGCTTGTTTAGTGCCTTGCCAGAATGCTATCAGGGACGCTAAGCTTTCTACTAGCGATATAGACGAGGTAATACTTGTAGGTGGTTCGAGCCGTATACCTGCAGTACAAACATTAGTAAAAAACTACTTTGGCAAAGAGCCTTCAAAGGGTGTTAACCCTGATGAGGTAGTTGCAGTAGGTGCTGCTATACAAGGAGCTATTCTTAACAAGGAAAGTGGTGTAGGAGATATTGTCTTGCTAGATGTAACACCATTAACGCTTGGTATCGAGACTATGGGTGGTGTAATGACTAAGCTAATAGATGCTAACTCTACTATACCTGTTAAGAAGAGCGAGGTATTTTCTACCGCAGCCGACAATCAGACAGAGGTAACAATACATGTTCTTCAAGGTGAGCGTCCTATGGCATCACAAAATAAGAGTATTGGGCAGTTTAACTTAACTGGTATTGCTCCTGCTCGTCGTGGTGTTCCACAGATAGAAGTAACTTTTGATATTGATGCTAATGGTATCTTAAGCGTATCTGCTAAAGATAAGGCTACAGGCAAAGAGCAATCTATTCGTATCGAAGCATCAAGTGGTTTGAGCGAAGATGAGATTAATCGTATGAAAGCAGAAGCAGAGCAAAACGCAGCATCTGATAAAGCTGAACGTGAGAAGATAGATAAGCTTAACCAAGCAGACTCTATGATATTCACTACAGAAAACTTCTTAAAGGACAATGGCGATAAGGTGCCTGCCGATCAGAAATCGGCTATAGAAACAGCTCTTCAGCAGCTTAAAGATGCTCATAAGGCTCAGGATATAGCAGCTATAGACACTGCTACGGCTAATCTTAACAGTGTTATGCAGGCTGCTTCACAGCAAATGTATAGTCAGGCAGGTGCTCAGGCAGGTGCAGCTAATAATCAGCAGGCACAGCAAGAGCAGCCAAAACAAGATGATAATATACAAGATGCTGACTTTGAGGAAGTGAAATAAAACAAAATTAGAATATATAAGTCCATACCTTCCTGTTATAGGAAAGTATGGACTTTTTTTTGTTTAAAAAAATCAAACTAAGAACATTATAAAGAAAGTAAAAAAAACAGTAAAGATAAAAAGCCATTGCCTACAGCTAAGCGTAAGCTGTTATATATATTGGTTTTTATAAGAGGACTTCAGATAATTGTTAGCATATAGATAAATTTATTAAGTAAAACAGTTTGTATCTTTTTGCTACTAACATATGAAATAGAGTGGGGGGAAAAGATAGAAACTTAAGTATAAAGTAATGATTTAAATAAGAATATCTAAATACTATGTAAAGCATGTTCGTGTATTGGCAGCTACAAACATAAAAGACGTATAATTATAGCTTGAAACTGAAGTCAAAAGTAGATAGTCTGATGCAGCATAATTAACAACATAAGAGAGGTAGATATTAGGACTTTTAAAATGGGAGAAAATATCTCCTCCTTTTCTATTCTTTATACAAGAATATTTGGCGTATAGCTCATTTTGCAGGATGATTTTGAGAAGTATGTATCCTATAGCTCAAATTGCAGGATGATTTTTTCCGA